>NZ_JBEYUS010000050.1:0-49418 GCF_040643635.1 Saccharopolyspora sp. NPDC047091 | reverse complement strand
GCCGACCGCCACGCTCTACCCCGAACCCGGCGCTGGCGCTGACGCCGACCAAGCACACCCACCACTTCGGCATCCTCGCCGCGGTCGGCGGCGCGGTGGCCGCGCTGACGGCGCTGGCGACGAGCAGCACGGTGTTGCGGTCGAAGCGGAACCGCGCGGTGTTCTTCGGCGGGCTGATGGTGGTGCTGGCGTTCACCTTCACCGGCACCAACGCCTGGTGGTACGCCTCCGGGTGGGGCGTGCCGTGGTTCGACAAGCCGCCGTCGATCAAGGGCTGGGAGTTCAGCACCGGGTTCCTGATCATCGCGGCGATCGCGCTGGGCGTGGCGCTGCGCGAGCACCTCAAGCTGGACGACCGGAACCCGCCCGCCCGCACCGAGGACCGGTCGCGGGCGTTGCGGCTGGGCACGGCGCCGCTGTCGATCGTGTGCGCGCTGCTGATGCTCGCCGAGCTGGCGTCGCTGGCGAAGGTGATCCCGGAGCGCTGGGACACCTACAACCTGGCGACCGACAACGTGCGCCAGCTGGCCGGGGCGAGCTGCGGGTTGTCGGACTCGGTGTACGCCGAGACCGATCCCGCGTCCGGCATCCTCGCGCCCGCGCCGCAGCCGGGGCGCGCGGTCCCGGACGGGAAGACCGACGAGGACGAGACACCGGACGAGTACCTGCGCGGCAGCGAGGCCGGATTCGTCCGGGGCGGGCTGCCGGGCACCCGGAACATCGACACCGGGCAGCCGATGTGGACGCCGCCGTACCGCTTCGGCAGCGACCAGGCCCCGGTGTGGGGCAGCTACGGCTCCCCGACCAGCACCGGGAAGCTGCGCACCGCCTGGTACGACCTGCCGGAGCGCGCCACCAGCGGCGAAGTGCCGATCGTGGTGAGCTCTGCCGGACGCACCTCAGGCGCGAACGCGCTGTCCGTGGAGTTCGGCCGGGACACCCCGGAGGGCTTCGAGATCCTGCGCCGCGACCCGATCGGCCAGGACGACGAGCAGCGCTGGCGCGACCACCGCGTCGCGGCCCCGGCCGAGGCGACCCGGGTGCGGGTCGTCGCCGAGGACCGCGCGCTCGGCGAGGAGGGCTGGCTTGCGGTCAGCGCTCCCCGCGCGCCGCGGCTGACCCGGATGACGGACGTGGTGGGCGACGCCCCGGCGTTCGTGGAGTGGCCTGCGGCCATGGTGCACCCGTGCCTGCGCATGACCTCGATCCACCACGGCATCGCCGAACTGCCGGAGTTCCGCGTCTCCGGTGGCGGGGACGTGCGCGGCACCGGGCAGGGCTGGTCGGCGCCGGACGCGGGCGGCCCGTTCGGCTACCTGAACGTGGCGACGAGCATGACGGAGCTGCCGACGTACCTGCGCAACGATCTGGGCAACGACTGGGGTTCGCTGTACGCGGTGCACCCGTACGAGCCGGACGCGCTGCCCGCGTCGGCGGCCGCGCACACGCACGAGGAGGACCACTGGGGCCTGTGGAGCCCCGGTCCGACGCCGAACCCGGTGGTGCTGCCCGGTGACGTGCCGGACTCCAACACCCGCTCGGACGTGGCGCCGGGGCCGCGCTAGTCGGCGGCCGGCCGGCACCGATCCCGGTCCGGTTCTCGGGGTCGGGTGCGATTCCGAACCCGGTCCGCATCGCCATCGGGCGGAGCGGGCCGGGTCGGGGTGGTCCGGCCGATGGGAATCTCCTCAAGTCCACTTAGGACTGCCTCTGCATCTGGCCGTCCCGATGCTCATCCGCTTGCCGGTCCGCGGAATCCGGGCGGCGGGAACCGTGCGGGACGGCACCGCGTCGGGCGGTGGTTCGGGCATCCGCGCGGCCCGCGAGGTCGCGGCGGGTCGGCACCAGCGCGAGCGCGTGCGGGCGGCCGGGATCACTGCCCGTCCTCGAACCGGCCCGATGGTTCTTCGCCTGTTCCCTGCCGGCGGCGGGGCCGCTGAGCCGCCGACACCCTGTCCAGCGCGACCACCGGCGGGTTCTCAGCGGTTCCGGCACCCGAGCGCTCCGAAGCAGAAGTCGCGAGGCGGGCGGTCAGGGCGGGTCGAGGGTGAGGTTCCGGAGCTCCGGCCAGATCTCCGCCCAGGGGGTGGTGCGGCCGGTGAGGAGCCAGAGCTCGGCGCGCTCCGGAACCATCCCGCCGTAGGTGCCCAGCGGGGTCGGCGCGTCCACCACCGCCACCCGGCGCGCCGCGGCGAACCGGTCGCGCAACCGGCCGGGGTCTCCGACGAACAGCATCCGGTCCTGCCGTTCCGGCGGCGGCGCGAACCAGCCGTAGGCGCGGTTCGTGCTCACCACGGGCGGCAGGCCGAGCTCCGGCGCCGCGGTGTCGAGGTAGGTCGCGTACACGTAGGGCCCGGCGCCGAGCGCGGTCCGGTCGCGCTCGGCGGCCGGGACGTCCCGGTGGGCGCGAGCGGTCGCCGCGACCAGCGCGTCCGCGAACCTCGGTGCGGCCATGACCGAGGTGAACCCGAGCGCTCCGGCGGCGAGCACCGCGCTGAGCAGCACGACCGGCCACGCGGCCCGCCGCCGTCCCGACTCCCGGCGGTGCTGCAACGCGACCGCGCCGATCGCGACGACGGCGCTGTAGAGCGGCAACGGGTAGTAGTGCCGTCCCGCGGCGAGCGCGAACGCGGTGAACAGCACCGCGAACACCACCGCGAGGAACCGGTGCTCCCGCCACCGCCGGTCCCGCACCAGCGCCACCAGCCCGCAGCCCGCGAGCCCGAGCGCCAGCGGCCCGATCACCGCGAGCCCGTGCAACACCACCAGCACCCGTCCGCCGTAGATCAGCTGGTTCTCGGCCGCCACCACCGCGCCCATCGCGGCCTGCGGCCAGCCGTGGGCGGCCTGCCAGGCCAGCGTCGGCGCGGTGATCAGCAGCGCGAGCGCGACGCCCGCCCAGGTCGCGGGTCGGCGCAGCAGGTCGCGCGGCCCGGCCACGGCGACCGCGACGAGCACCGCGACGCCCAGCGCCAGCACCTGGAGCCTGGTTTGCGCGGTGATCCCGGCGGCGACGCCGAGCAGGAGCAGCAGCCGGTCGTCCCGGGTGCGGATCCACCGCAGCAGCAGCAGGAACAGCACCGCCCACAGCGCGGGTTCCAGCGAGTACGGCGTCAGCCAGTGCCCGAACTGGGCGGCGGCCACGCAGGTCGCCGACCCGAGCGCGGCGAGCACCTGGGCCCGCGCGTCCCCGCCGACCTCCCGGGCCATCAGCGCGGATGGCGTGAATCCGATTCTGTCGTACCGCACCCGCGTCTATTCGGAGGAACGGCTTTGTCGCAGCGGAAAACGCCCGATCGGGTGTTCGAAGGAAAAGCGGACGCCTTGGCGCGGGCATCCGGTGCCGTGGCGGGCAGCATGGTGCGCGAGGTCGTCTGCGACAGCGGACTGGAGATCTGGGTGACCGGACCGGCGCTGGTCGCCTGCGCCGACGATCCGGCGCGCGCACCCGCGCACCTGCTCGACGAGGAGATCGCCCCTCGCCCGTGAACCTCCCGGCCGGTGCGCCCCACGCCCTCCCCCGCGCACCGGGACCGGGACGCCTCCCGCCGCCGCGACCCCGCGAGTGGGAGGCGGGCAGGGCGCGCCGCAGCCCCCGAACACCGGCGCGCCCTGCCGCGGGGGCCGGAAACGCGACTCGGCGCGACCACCGGAGTGATCGCGCCGAGTTCACCAGCGGGTCAGTGGCCCGCGCGCACCGGTTCCGCACCGGCGGACGCCGGATCGGACTCGTCGGTGCTCCGGGCGCTCGACCGCACGAACAGCGAGGTGCCGAACGCGAGCACGCCGATCACCCCGGCCACCACGAACGCGGTCCGCAGCCCGGCGGCGTCCGGCGCACCGGACGGGGCCGCGCTGCCCACGGACGCGACGGTCACGAACACCGCCGTGCCGAACGCGCCCGCGACCTGCTGCAACGTCGCGAGGATCGCGCTGCCGTGCGAGTGCAGGTGGTCCGGCAGCGCGCTCAGCGACTCGGTCATCAGCGGCGTCATCATCAGGCCCAGCCCGATCATCATCACCACGTGGATCGCGATCACCTCGCCCAGCGAGGACTGGCCGTCCAGCGAGGCGAACAGCCACAGCGCCACCGCCATCGCGCCCGCGCCCGGGATCACCAGGCGCCGCGCGCCGAACCGGTCGAACAACCGGCCCACCGGTCGGCCGAGCAGCCCCAGCACCAGGCCGCCGGGCAGCACCGCCAGCCCGCTGACGAACGTCGACTCGCCCAGCACGGTCTGCAGGTACAGCGGCAGCATGATCGCGCCCGCGCCCAGCAGGCACATGAACAGCAGCGCCGTCAGCACCAGCGCCACCACGAACGAACGAAGCCCGAACGGGCGCAGGTCCAGCAGCGCCCGGTCCTCGCGCTGCAACCGCAGCTGGCGCAGCACGAACGCGGTCAGCGACAGCACGCCCACGACGAGCGGCAGCCACAGCGCCACCGCGTTGCCCCCGCCACCGGCCTCGCCGACCGAGGACAACCCGTAGAGCAGCCCGCCGAAACCGGCCGCGGACAGCACCACCGACAGCACGTCCAGCGGCACCCGCCGGGTCTCGCTGTCCAGCCGCATCCAGACCGCGCCGATCCCCAACGCCACCAGGGACAGCGGCAGCACCAGGCCGAACATCCAGCGCCAGCCGAGCGACGACAGCACCGCACCACCGATCGTCGGACCCACCGCCGGGGCGACCGCGATCACGATGGTGATCGTGCCCATGGTGGCGCCGCGCTTGGCGACGGGCACCAGCCGCATCACCGAGGTCATCAGCAGCGGCATCATCACCGCGGTACCGCAGGCCTGCACCACGCGGCCCACCAGCAGCACCGCGAAACCGGGCGCCAGCGCGCTGAGCAGGGTGCCGATGCTGAACATCGTCAGCGAGGCCAGGAAGATCTGGCGCGGCGTGAACCGCTCCAGCAGGAACCCGGTGATCGGGATGACCACCGCCATCGTCAGCAGGAAGCCGCTCGTCAGCCACTGCACCGTCGTGGTGGAGACACCGAGGTCGACGGTGAGGTCGCGCAGCGCGACGCTCAGGATCGTCTCGTTGAGGATCATCACGAACGCGGAGACGACGAGCACGCTCAGCAGCACGTTCGCCCGCGGCGGTGCCGCTTCGCGCTCGGTCCCCGCGTCCACGGTCCTCGTGGAGTCGGTCATGGTTCTCGTTACCTCTCGCAGAACTCGGTCGGTCCACCCGCGCGGCGGAGCCGGGCGCCGCCCCGCGGCGGTGCGCCGTCGGAGCGGGCTCGAAGGATCAGGTGTCGCGATGCCGCCGAAACGCCCCCGCGAACCGGTGGCCTCGGCACTTCCCCCAGGTCGTGCGCCCCCGCGCACGGGCCGCGCGCCCCGGCAGCACCGCGGACGCCCAGCCGCCCCAGTCTAGAGGGCCCGTTCGGGTGATGCCGCTGAATTCTTCGGTGACGTCCGCTGCACCGGTGCGCACGCGCAGTCGTCTTCAGCCGCCCGCTCGCGCCCCACCGGGAAATCGGCGTCGTGCCGCTCCCCCATTCCGATCACCCGACGTGTCCACCACGTCCTCGGGTGAACGGACCGCCCGGCCGATCTATTCCAGCCACCGCCCGGTTCACCTCCCGGCGAACGCGGGCACCCGACGCAGCGGTCTCGCACTCGGCCCCGGTGAACGGACCGTTCGCCCGAGCGGACGGGACCAACGGTCCGTTCACCACCCGCTCCGCGGCGGCGTCATCCGATCGGATGCGGTGCCGTCCGGTTCCCGACGGGACGACGAGCGCCCGATCCGCTCCGCCGGTCCGGCCTGCACCGGAACCGGACCGGTCCGCGCGGCGGTTCAGCAGCAGTGCTCGCCCCGCCAGGCCTGCCGCCCCTCCTTCACCGCCACGGCCGCGATCACCAGCGCGGCCAGCGGGTCCGCCCAGTACCAGCCGAACAGCGCGTTGAGCAGCAACCCGGCCAGCAGCACGGCGGACAGGTAGGTGCACAGCAGGGTTTGCTTCGAGTCGGCCACCGCGGTCGCCGAGCCCAGCTCGCGCCCGGCCCTGCGCTGCGCGTACGACAGCCCCGGCATCAGCACGAGGCTCACCGCCGCCAGCACCAGCCCGACCGCGGAGTGCTCCGCCGCCACCCCGCCGAGCAGCCCGCGCACCGCCTCCACCGAGACGTAGCCGGCCAGCGCGAAGAACGACGCGGCGATGACGCGCAGCGCCACCCGCTCCCGCGCCTCCGGGTCGCGCGCGCTGAACTGCCAGGCGACGGCGGCCGCCGACGTGACCTCGATGGCCGAATCCAGACCGAACCCGATCAGCGCCACCGAGGACGCCCGGGACCCCGCGGTGATCGCGACGACCGCTTCGACCACGTTGTAGGTGATCGTCGCGGCGACCAGCCGGCGGATCCGCCGCTGCAGCAGGGACCGCCGCGCCGGGGCCGGGGGTGCCGCGGTCGCCGAGCAGCCCGCGCAGCACTCCGCCTCAGCGCTCATCGCGCACCGCCTCCGGCGCGTCGTTCAGGCACGGTTGCGACCGTTCCACCGCGAGCACGACCTGCACCAGTTCGGCGAGCGCGGCCGCCAGGTGCGGATCGGCCAGCTCGTAGCGCGTCTGCCGCCCCTCCAGGGACGCCACCACCAGGCCGCAGCCGCGCAGGCACCCCAGGTGGTTGGACACGTTCGACCGGGACAGCCCCAGCTCGGCCGCCAGCCTGCCCGGGTAACCGGGGCCGTCCAGCAGCGCCACCAGCAACCGGCACCGGGTCGGGTCGGCGAGCGCCTTCCCCACCCGGGCGAGCGCCGCTTCTCTCGCCTCACTCGTCAGCACTCGCTGAACAGTACAGCTAGCACTGACCTGTCTCCCACCCTCCCCGCTGAGCGGAGAGAAGGCCCCGGACTCCACGGAGATCGCATCCGCAAGATCGCCCACCCCGAGAAATCTTCCTTGAGCGGGAAATGACATCGTCTCCGGTCCGGATTTGCCGGAAACAGCGAGAAACCCACTCGACCAAGAGGTCCAAGCGGCTACCCTGAAAGCGAACTCCGGATTGCCCAAGCCAACGGGAAGACGCCCGAAGAGGCGCGGAGACAAATGCACCATTTCGGCTTCACCGCACCCAGAAGTGACATCACCGCTGGTCAACATCATGATCAACGGCCATGAAAACCCCAAAGTTGATCATGCTAGGGTCCTCGACGATCACATTCACTCCTCTGGAACGAGAACGGAAGCGGGCCCCCGAGCCCCCTATTCCACCCCTCACCGCATTGCATCCAGGGACGATCCCCCTCAAGGCACATGACATTTCTCGACAACGGGCCGCTCGTGCTGCACGAGAACCCCTTCGCCCTCCCCCGAACCGCGGTGAATCCACGCGACACCGCGGCATTCGCCTCCCCGATCACCCGGATGCTGCTCAGCAGCGACGGGCTCACCACCACCCTGCTCGAATCCGCCACCGGCCTGCGCACCCACATCCTCGGCGCCGAGCACGAGCGGGTTCCCGCGGACGCCGCCCCGCGCGGCGCCGCCGAGCTACTGCACGTCCCGCTGGACGACGCGATCCTCGTGCGGCGCTCGACGACGGCCACCGACGACGGGCGTGCGCTCGCGCTCAACCAGGTCGTGGCGCGCACCGACATCCCCGGCGCCGAACGCTGCCTGACCGACGCCGCCGCTCCGCTCGGCCTCGCCCTGCACGCCGCGGGAACCGGATTCCGGCGCACCGTGCTGCACATCGGCCGCCGCGCCTGGCACCCCGATCCGGGGCGGCCGCCCGCGGTGTTCAAGACCTACCTGCTCTGGCACCGCGACATCCCGGCCGTGGCCATCAGCGAACTGTTCAGCCCCGAGTTCATCCCTGCCGACCTCGCGAACCCGGGAGCGGTGCGATGACCGACGTGCAGCACACCCAGGTCGCGATCGTCGGCTCAGGACCGGCGGGCCTGGTGCTCGCGAACGTCCTGCAGCGGTCCGGGATCGACGCGCGGGTGTACGAGCAGCACTCCCGCGAGCACGTCGAGAACATGCCGCGCGCCGGGCTCGTCGAGCACCGCGTCGTCGCGCACCTGCGGCGGTGGGGGCTCGCCGGCGGGCTGCTCGCGGGCGCCACCCGGCACGGCTGGTGCGACGTCGTGGTCGACGGCGAACCGTTCCGGCTGGACTACGCGGCGCTCTCCGGCGGCGACCGGCACTGGATCTACCCGCAGCAGCGGCTGGTCCAGGACCTGCTCGCCGCGCTCGACCGCACCCCCTCGTTCCAGCGTCCGGTGCTCGGCGTCGACCTCACCGGGCGGCGGCCGCGGCTGCGCGGCGCGGGATTCGAGGTGGAGAGCGACTACGTCGTCGGGTGCGACGGCGCCCGCAGCGTCGTCGCCCGCGCCTTCCCGGACGGCACCGGCGGCAACGTGCAACGGCGGTACCCCTACGACTGGCTGACGATGCTCGCGCACCTCACCGCGCCCGTCGAAGGAATCCGGTACGCCATCCACTCGGACGGCTTCGCGGGCATGATGCCGCGCGCGGGCACGCTCGGACGCCTGTACTTGCAGGTCCCCGCCGACGAGGACCTCGCCCGCTGGAACTCCGCGCGGATGCGCGACGCGCTGGACCGGCGGCTGGGCACGGACGACGGGCGGCCCGGCATCGTGCGCATCCGGGAGGCCGACGTCCTGCGGATGCGCAGCGGCATCGCGGGCGTGCTGCAGCACGGGCGGGCGTTCCTGGCCGGGGACGCGGCGCACGTGCTGACCCCCTCCGGCGCCAAGGGCATGAACCTCGCCATCGCCGACGCCGCCGACCTCGCCGACGCGTTCGTGCGGCGCTACCGCGACGACGACCCGGCCGCGCTCGACGGGTACGGGGAACGGCGGCGGGTGCAGGCCGAGCACACCCTCGCGTTCTCCGAAGAGCTGCTGCAGCTGCTGCACCTGCCCCCGGACGCCGCCGATCCCGTCGCCGAGCTGGCGTCCCGCCGCACCCGCGTGCGGCACCTGGCGGGCACCGGGCCCGAGGCGGAGCGGTTCGCCCGCGAGTACGTCGGCGCGGGCGAACTCACCCCGGCACCGCGACCACGGGGCTGAGGCCGGCCGGAGTGAGCGGACCGTTCGCCCAGCGGTACCGGACGGGCGGGCCGCTCACCCACACCTCGGTTCGGGGTGAACGGACCGTTCGCCCAGCCGCATCGGACCGGCGGTCCGCTCACCCCGGGCCCGTTTTCGGGTGAACGGACCGTTTCCCCAACCGCGTTGGACCGGCGGTCCGCTCACCCGGTGCTCGGGTTTTCGGGTGAGCGGACCGTTCGCCCAGCGGTATCGGACGTGCGGGCCGCTCACTCCGCCCGCGCGGCGGTGGTCCGGGTGGCCGCCGGATCGGTGAGCAGCCGGTGCAGCGCGAGCTGGGCGGCGCCGATCATCAGGAGGTCGGCGCCGAGCGCGGCGGGCACGATGCGCACCTCCTCGAAGGCGGGCGCGGAGCACTGCTCGCGGACCAGCTCGGCGAATCCCGCCGGATCGGCGCCGAGCACGTCGGCGAGGAAACCGCCGAGCACCACCAGCCGCGGGTTGAGCACGTTCACGGCGGCACCGACCGCGCCGCCGAGCACCCGCGCCTGCCGGGCCAGTTCGCCGCGCACCCGCGGATCGGTGGTGGCGGCCAGCGCACCGGAGAGCGCGAGCTGGTCGGCGGAGCCGAGCCCGAGCAGTCCGAGCAGCCGAGCCCGGTTCACCTCGTCCTCCAGCGTCCCGCCCGGCACCGCGCGGTCGTCCGGGTCGCGGATCGCCGGCCGGTTGCGCCCGAATTCGCCCGCGTGGCCGCCGATCCCGCCGAGCGGGCGCCCATCGGCGATGATGCCGCCGCCGATGCCGCTGGCCCCGCCGTTGAGGTACACGAGGTCCGGCACGCCGACGCCCGCGCCGAACAGCTGCTCGGCGAGCGCGCCGAGGGTCGCGTCGTTGGCGGCGAACGCGGGGTGCCCGGTGGCGCGGGTGAGCTCGGCGGCGATCGGTTCCTCCCGCCAGTCCAGGTGCGGCGCCCACCGCACCACGCCGTCGCCGCGGACCAGGCCGGGCACGGCGACGCCGATGCCCGCGATGCGCTTGCCCGCGAGCTCGGCGGAACCCAGTTCGGCCGCGACGACCTCGACGGTCTGCGCCGCGCCGGGGCGGGCGACCTCGACGCGGCGGCGGCTGCGGACCTCTCCGCCGAGGCTGACGACGCCGAGGGTGATCGCGTCCAGCTCCGGGTTGACCGCGATCGCCACGCAGTCGGGATCGGGATGCACCACCGGCGAGGGCCTGCCGACGCGGGCGGTGCTCTGCGGACCGGACTCGGCCACGAGGCCCATGCCGGTGAGCTCGGCGACCAACGCGGCCACCGTGGAACGGCTCAGCCCGGTGGCGCGGGTGATCCCGGCGCGGGACAGCGGCCCGGTGCGGTGCACCAGGTCGAGCACGGCCGCGAGGTTCGCGCGCCGGACCCGGTCCGAGTTGCTGCCGCGCATCCGCTCCCCCACCTGGATCTTGCCCGTCGATCAACCGGAACCCTAGTATGTTCTGCACAAGAACAAATTCGTGGGAGGGACCCCAGATGAGCCGCACCCCCACCCCGGCCGACCGGTTCTCCTTCGGGCTGTGGACCATCGGCTACCGCGGGATCGACCCGTTCGGCGGCCCCACCAGGTCCACGATGGACACCCGGTACGCGGTCGAGAAGCTCGCCGAGCTCGGTGCCGCGGGCCTCACCTTCCACGACGACGACCTGTTCCCGTTCGACGCCACCGACGCGGCGCGGCGCACCGAGATCGACCGGTTGAAGCAGGCCCTCGCCGACACCGGGATCACCGTCCCGATGGTCACCACCAACCTGTTCTCGCACCCCGTGTTCAAGGACGGCGGGTTCACCTCCAACGACCGCGCGGTGCGCCGGTTCGCGCTGCGCAAGGTGCTGCGCAACCTCGACCTGGCCGCCGAGCTCGGCGCCCGCACCTTCGTGATGTGGGGCGGGCGGGAAGGCGCCGAGCACGACGCCGCCAAGGACGTGCAGCAGGCGCTCGCCCGCTACCGGGAAGCCGCCGACCTGCTCGCCGACCACGTCACCGAACGCGGCTACGACCTGCGCTTCGCCCTCGAACCGAAGCCGAACGAGCCGCGCGGCGACATCCTGCTGCCCACTCTCGGGCACGCCCTCGCGTTCATCGACTCGCTGGAGCGCCCCGAGCTGTTCGGCGTCAACCCGGAGGTCGGGCACGAGCAGATGGCCGGGCTCAACTACGCCGCCGGGGTCGCGCAGGCGCTCTACCACGGCAAGCTGTTCCACCTGGACCTCAACGGGCAGCGCGGCATCAAGTACGACCAGGACCTCGTGTTCGGGCACGGCGACCTGCACAACGCGTTCGCCCTGGTGGACCTGCTGGAGCACGGCGGTCCCGGGGGGACGCCCGCCTACGACGGGCCGCGGCACTTCGACTTCAAACCCGCCCGCACCGAGGACGACGCGGGCGTGTGGGACTCGGTGCGCGCCAACATGGCCAACTACCTGCTGCTCGCGGAGCGCGCGGCCGCGTTCCGCGCCGACCCCGAGGTGCAGGAGGCGCTCGCCACCGCGAAGGTGCCGGAACTGGCCGTGCCGACGCTCGCCGACGGCGAAGGGGCCGCCGCGCTGCTCGCCGACCGGGCCGCGTTCGAGGACTTCGACAGCGCCGCGCACTACGACGGCCGCGGCTACGGGTTCGTGCGGCTGCAGCAGCTCGCCACCGAACACCTGATGGGCGCCCGGGGATGAGCACGCCCCGCACCAACTGGTCCGGCAACGTCACCTACCGGGCACCCCGCTTCGCGCGGCCGCGCACGCTCGACGAGCTCGCCGAGATCGTCACCGGCGCCGACCGCGTCCGGGTGCTCGGCACCGGGCACACCTTCACCGGCATCGCCGACAGCCCCGACGTGCAGCTGTCGCTGGCGGAACTGCCCGCCGAGATCGAGGTCGACCCGGCCGGGACCGTCGCGATCTCCGGGCCGGTGCACTACGCCGAGCTCACCCGCGTGCTGCACGAGCACGGGCTCGCCCTGGCGAACCTGGCGTCGTTGCTGGACCTGTCGGTGGCGGGCGCCATCTCCACCGGCACGCACGGGTCCGGCAGCCGCACCCGCGGGCTCGGTTCCGCGGTGCGGGCGCTGGAGTTCCTCACCGCCGACGGGGAGATCCGGCGGCTGCGCGACGGCGATCCCGACTTCCCGGGAGCCGTCGTCGGGCTGGGCGCGCTCGGCGTCCTCACCCGGCTCGAACTCGCGGTGGAGCCCGCGTTCGACGTCACCCAGCACGTCTACGCGGGCCTGCCGTGGCCGGTGGTCGGGGCCGAACTGGACGCGCTGCTCGCGTCCGGGTACAGCGTCAGCCTGTTCACCGACTTCGACGGCACCGGCGTCCGGCAGGTGGTGGTGAAGGAGCGCGGCGGGCACGACGCCGCGCTGTTCGCCCGCCTCGGCAGCGCGCTCGTCGACGGGCCGCGGCACCCGATGGCGGGCGGGCCGACCGAGAACGTCACCGCCCAGGCCGCGCCCGGCCCCGCGCACGAACGGCTCCCGCACTTCCGGGCGGGCCGCACTCCCAGCAGCGGCGCGGAGATCCAGAGCGAGTACCTGGTGGACGCGCGGCACGCGGCCGCGGCCGTCGAGGCGTTGCAGCGGGCCGCGCCCGCGTTCGCCCCGGTGCTGCTGGTCGCCGAACTCCGCTCGGTCGCCGCCGACGAGCTGTGGCTCAGCCCCGCGTGGCGGCGGGATTCGCTGGCCGTCCACTTCACCTGGCGCCGCGACCAGGCCGGGGTGGCGGCGGCGCTGCCCGCGCTCGAAGCGGCACTCGCCCCGTTCGACGCCCGCCCGCACTGGGGGAAGGTGTGGGCGATGGGCGCCGACGTGCTCGCCGAGCGCTACCCGCGGCTCGCCGACTTCCGCGCGCTCGCCGAGCGCTGGGACCCGCAGCACCGCTTCCGCAACGAGTTCCTCGACGAACGCGTCTTCGGCACCTGACGGGGGTGTCCGCTAGCCGCGGGTGAGGCGCAGGACGGTTCCCTCCGCCGCGGCGGTCAGCAGCAGCTCGCCGTCCGCGGTGGCGGCGATCCCGGCGAACGCGCGCGGCTGGCCGGGAACTCCCTGCGCCGCAACGGGTTCCGGGTCGCGCATTCCCGACGGGACGCCGACCGGCAGGTCCGCCCGCTCGATCCGCTGCGCGCCGGTGCCCGGGTCGAGCGAGAGCAGCCGCCGCGCGCCGACCTCGACGACGAACAGCTCGCCGCCGAGCCACGCGATGCCCTGCGGCTCCGCCAGCCCCTCGGCGAGGACGTCCACCGCACCACCGTCGATCCGCAGCACCCGGCCGCCGCGTTCGGTGGCGAAGCAGCGTCCGTCCTCGTCGAGCGCCACGTCCACCGGTGCGTGCAGCTCCTCGGCGAGCGCGGTCACCTCGTCCGCGGAGTCGATGCGCAGCACCCGGCCTGCACCGGTCTCGGCGACCACCAGCGCACCGTCCGCGGCGACCGCGATCCCGCCGGGCCCGTCCAGCCCGGCGGCGCGGACCCGCACCCGGCCTTCGCCCGCGGTGCGGACGTCGCCGAACTGCGAGGTGATGTGCAGCAGCCCGTCCTCGGCGGCGATGCCGTGCACGAACCCGCCCACCTCCGACAGCAGCGGCCCGCCTGCCTCCGCTCCCAGCTCGTCGGTGGCGGTGCCGAGCCGGAAGTGGTCGGCCGCGTACCAGCGGCCGTCCGAGTCGGCGGCCACGCCGAACGGGCCGTTGAACCCGCGCGCCACCACCGGGCGCACCGGCCCCTCGGCATCGATCCTGGTCAGCCCGCCGCTGCCGTAGCTGGAGACCAGCATCCGGTTCTCCGCGTCGAACGCGGCGTTGTCCATCCCGGCGATGCCGGTGCGGGTGATCGTGCGCGAGCCGTCCCCGTCGAAGCGGGTGACGATGCCCGCCACGCCGCGGGAGAGCACCACGAGCGCGCCGCCGCGGTCGAAGCGCACCGCGACCGGCTCGTGCACCTGCTCGGCGACCAGCTCCGCCGCCCCGCCCTCCGGGGAGACCCGCCACACCTCGCCGGTCATCATGTGCGGGTAGTACAGCGCGCCGTCCGGCCCGAGCTGCATCGCGTTGCCCATCGCGAGACCGCCGGTGAGCACCACCGGTGCGCGCCCGTCCGGGAACACCTCCAGCACCCGCCCGTCCTGGTACATCTCGTTGACGAAGACCCGGTCCCCGACGCAGGTGATCCCGTTCGGGCAGCGCAACTCCCGCGCCACCACGGTGAGCCCGCCGTCCGGCGAGCGCCGCCACACCAGGCCCGGGTTCAGGTCGGTGACGTACATCGAGCCGTCCGCGGCGAACGCGAGGTCGTCCGGCGAGCACACCGGCCCGCCCAGCGGCAGCACCGGCTCCACCTCGCCCGAGTCGACGTCGACCGCGCTGATCCCCCCGGCCAGGTACTGGGCGACGTGCAGCCGCCCGTCCGGGCCGAACGCGATGCCGTTGGAGCCGCGCAGCGGGTTCGGCTCGTTCTCCCGACCGACGCTCCAGCGCTCGCCGAGCACCGGCTGCACACCACTGCGCGTCACGCCCGTTCCCCTTCCACCAGCACCTCGTCCGCGCCACCCGCGGCCCGCCAGTCGCGCAGCAACCGGTAGAACTCGATGGCACCGCCACCGTAGCTCTCGCTGCGAGCCCGGGGATCGCCCTCGTTGTTGTAGTAGCTCGGGGTGCACTCGGCGAGGAATTCCCGGTCGTAGCGCTCCTTCTCGCGGATCGTGGCGACCCACGCGGCTTCGGCCTCGGCCGACGGCTCGACGCGGCGGGCCCCGCGGTCGCGGGCGGCGGCGATGAGCTCGGCGACGTGCTCGGCCTGCTCGTCGAGGACGTGGGCGAAGTTCACCGAGCTCGCGTTCTGCGAGGCACCGAGCCGGAAGTGGTTCGGGAAGCCGTGGCTGGTGAACCCGTGCAGCGTGCGCAGGCCGCCGCTCCAGTGCTCGGCGAGGGTGCGCCCGCCGCGCCCGCGCACCGTCCGCGCCGTCGTCATCGCGCCCGCGCCGAGGTCGAACCCGGTGGCGAACACGATGCAGTCCACTTCGTACTCGACGCCGGCCACGACCACGCCGCGCTCGGTGAGCCGCTCCACCCCTGCTCCCCCGGTGTCGACCAGGGTCACGTTGGGGCGGTTGAACGTCGGGAGGTAGGTGTCGCTGAACGTGGGCCGCTTGCACAGCCGGTGGTACCAGGGTTTCAGCGCCTCGGCGGTGGCCGGGTCCTCGACGATCTCGTCGACCCTGGCGCGCACCGAGTTCATCTTGGCGAAGTCGGCGAGTTCGGCGTGCAGCGCGTCGTCGGCGTCGAGGATCTCGTTGTGCGCGCTGGGCATGATGGAGCGGAACGTCTCGGCGCTGTCGGTCCAGCGGTCGCCGACGAGGTCCTGCTCGGCGTGCCCGCCGGAGACGAGGGTCAGGAAGTTCTCCCGCCGTTCGCGCTGCCAGCCGGGCGGCAGCGCGGCGGCCCATTCCCGGTCGGTGGGCCGATTCCCCCGTTCGTCCACTGAGGACGGAGTGCGCTGGAACACGTACAGGTGCGCCGAGTCCTGACCGAGGTGCGGCACGCACTGGATCGCGGTGGCACCGGTGCCGATGACCGCGACCCGCTTGTCGGCGAGCCGGTGCAGCCCGCCGCTCGCGTCCCCGCCGGTGTAGTCGTAGTCCCAGCGGCTGGTGTGGAAGGTGTGTCCGCGGAAGGTCTCGATGCCGGGCAGCCCGGGCAGCTTCGGCCTGCTGAACGGACCGCTGGAGACGATCACGTAGCGGGCGGTGAGCACGTCCCCGCGGTCGGTGCGCACCGTCCAGCGCTCGGCCTCGTCGTCCCACTCGCTGTCGACGACCTCGGTCTGGAAGCAGGCGCGGTCGTAGAGCCCGTAGTGGCGGCCGACGGCGCGGGCGTGCTCGCGGATCTCCTCGCCCGGCGAGTACTTCCACGCCGGGAACGATCCGAGCTCCTCCAGCAGCGGCAGGTAGATGTAGGACTCGATGTCGCAGTGCACGCCCGGATACCGGTTCCAGTACCAGGTACCGCCGAAGTCGCCGCCCTTCTCCACGACCCGGATGTCGGTGAACCCGCGCTCCACCAACCGGGCCGCCGCGGTGAGCCCGCCGAACCCGCCGCCGACGACGAGCACCTCGGAGTGCTCGTGCAGCGGTTCCCGGGGGCTGTCCTCGGCGTAGGGATCGTCGGCGTAGTAACCGAAATCGCCGGTCGTGGACCGGTACTGCGCGGATCCGTCGGGGCGCAGCCGCCGGTCCCGCTCGGCCCGGTAGCGCGCCCGCAGCTGCTCGGGGTCGAAGCCGAGCACGGCGGGGTCCAGCACGGCGCGCCGGGACTCCTCGGTGGTGGACATTCCACTTCCTCCAGGTGGTTCGGGACGTTCGGGGTCTCCGGCAGGACTACTCGGTGGCGCGTCCGGGCAGGAACGCCGCGATCGCGAACGCCCCCAGCGAGGCGGCGGCGCCGATGCCCAGCACCACCTGGAACCCGCCGAGCGCGGGCAGCGCGGCGCCGCCGACCTGGATGGTCATGTTCGCCAGGATCACCCCGGCCGCGGCGCTGGACACGGAGGTGCCGATGGAGCGCATCAGGGTGTTGAGGCTGTTGGCCGCGGCGGTCTCGGACACCGGGACCGCGCCCATGACCAGCGCGGGCATCGCACCGTAGGCGAGCCCGATGCCCGCGGCGATCACGCAGGAGATGACCATCAGCTGCCAGATCTCGGACATCATGACGAGCCCGAGCCCGTAGCCGGCGGCCACGACCAGCGCGCCCGCCATCAGCGTCACCTTCGGCCCGCGTTCCCGGGAGATCCGCGCCGACACCGGTGACATCGCCATCATCACCAGCCCGTTCGGCGCCATCACCAGCCCGGCGGCGAGGATGGTCTGCCCGAGCCCGTACCCGGTCTCGGCGGGCAGCTGCAGCAGCTGCGGGATCACCAGCGAGGTCGCGAACATCGCGAACCCGAACACCACCGAGGCCAGGTTGGTCAGCAACACCTGGCGGCGCGCGGTGGTGCGCAGGTCCACCAGCGGGTGCCCGGTGCGCAGTTCCCACCAGCCCCACACCAGCAGCACCAGCAGCCCGCCCGCGACGAGCCCGAGCGTCGTCCCGCTGCCCCAGCCCCAGTCGGCGCCCTTCGACAGCGCGAGCAGCAGGCACAGCAGCGCGATGGACAGCCCGATCGCGCCCGGCAGGTCGAAGCGGCCGCCGCCGCGGACCCGGGACTCCGGCACCAGGACCGCGACCAGCACGGCGGCGAGCAGGCCGAGCGCCCCGGCGGCCCAGAACAGCGCGTGCCAGTCGGCCTTCTCCGCGACGAACGCGGCGGCGGGCAGGCCCAGCGCACCGCCGACGCCGAGGGAGGCGCTCATCAGCGCGGTGGCCCCGCCGAGCCGTTCCGCGGGCAGTTCGTCGCGCATGATGCTGATCCCGAGCGGGATGACGCCCGCGGCGAGGCCCTGCAGCAACCGTCCGGCGACCATCAGCGCCAGCCCGTTCGCCAGCGCGCACAGCACCGAGCCGCACACCATGATCCCGAGGCTGATCAGCAGCATCCGCCGCTTGCCGAACATGTCGCCGAGGCGCCCGACGGTGGGGGTGGCGACGGCGGCGGCCAGCAGGGTCGCGGTGATCGCCCACGCGGTGTCGGCGGCCGACGCGCCCAGCAGCCGGGGCAGGCTCGGCACCAGCGGCACCACCAGGGTCTGCATCAGCGACACCGAGATGCCGCCGAAGGCCAGCACCGGGACGACCACGAGAGGGATCAGGCGAAGGCGTTGTGCACGACCTCGGCCTGCTCCACGTCGTGCACGGCCTTGAGACCGGTGGCCGGGGCGGCCATCGGGCGCCGCGACACGCGCTTGAGCCCGCGCATCCGCTCGGGGAACAGCTCCGGCAGCGCGAGGCCGAGGAACGGCCACGGGCCCTGGTTCGCCGGTTCTTCCTGCGCCCACCGGATGTCGGTGGCGTTCGGGTAGCGCTCCAGCAGCGCGCCGAGCTTGCGGTGCGGCAGCGGGTACAGCTGCTCGAGCCGCACCACGGCGGTGTCGGTGTGCCCCTGCTTCTCCTTCTCGGCGGCGAGGTCGTAGTAGAGCTTGCCGGAGCAGAGGACGATCCGGCGCACCGCCGACGGGTCCGGCTGCGCCGGGTCGTCGATCACCGAGGTGAACTTGCCTTCGGTGAAGTCGGCGACGGAGCTCGTCGCGGCCTTCATCCGCAGCATCGACTTCGGCGTGAACACCACCAGCGGACGGTGGATGCCGTCCAGCGAGTGCCTGCGCAGCAGGTGGAAGTAGTTCGCCGGCGTCGACGGCAGCGCCACCGTCATGGACCCTTCGGCGCACAGCTGCAGCCAGCGCTCGATGCGCGCCGAGCTGTGGTCCGGGCCCTGGCCTTCGTGGCCGTGCGGCAGCAGCAGCACCACGTCGGAACGCTGCCCCCACTTGGCCTCACCGGACGAGATGAACTCGTCGATGATCGACTGGGCGCCGTTGAAGAAGTCGCCGAACTGCGCTTCCCACAGCACGAGGGCGTCCGGGTTGGCGACCGAGTAGCCGTACTCGAAGCCCATCGCCGCGAACTCGGACAGCGCCGAGTCGTAGACGAGGAACTTCGCCTGGTCGTCGCCGAGGTTCTGCAGCGGCGTGTACTCGGTGCCGTTCTTCCGGTCGATGAGCACCGAGTGCCGCTGGCCGAAGGTGCCGCGTCGCGAGTCCTGGCCGGTGAGCCGCACCGAGCGGCCCTCCATCGCCAGCGACCCGAACGCGAGCAGCTCGCCGAAGCCCCAGTCGATCTCGCCCTCGCGGGCCATCTTGGCGCGCCGCTCCAGCACCGGCTTGACCCGCGAGTGCGGGGTGAAGCCCTCGGGCAGGTCGACGTGCGAGTCCGCGATCCGCTCCAGCGTGGCGGGGGAGATCGCGGTGACCAGCTTGGTCGGCACGACCTGCTCGGACTCCACCGACGGGCTCGGCTCCGGCGGGTGCTTCTCCAGCTCGCGGACCTCGTTGAACACGTGCTCCAGCTGGGAGGCGTAGTCCTTGAGCGCCTTCTCGGCCTCTTCGACGGTGATGTCGCCGCGGCCGATGAGGGACTCGGTGTAGGTCTTGCGGACGCTGCGCATCTTGTCGATCGCGTCGTACATCGACGGCTGCGTCATCGACGGGTCGTCGCCCTCGTTGTGCCCGCGGCGGCGGTAGCACACCATGTCGATCACGACGTCCTTGCCGAACGCCTGGCGGTACTCGACGGCGAGCTTCGCGACCCAGACGCACGCCTCGGGGTCGTCGCCGTTGACGTGGAACACCGGCGAACCGATCATCTTCGCCACGTCGGTGGAGTACTTGCTGGACCGCGAGTGCTCCGGGGCGGTGGTGTAGCCGACCTGGTTGTTCACGATCACGTGCACGGTGCCGCCGGTGCGGTAGCCGCGCAGCAGCGACAGGTTCAGCGTCTCGGCGACCACGCCCTGGCCGGCGAACGCGGCGTCGCCGTGCAGCAGCACCGGCAGCACCGTGAAGCCTTCCTGGCCCTTGTCCAGGATGTCCTGCTTGGCGCGGACGATGCCTTCCAGCACCGGGTCCACGGCCTCCAGGTGGGAGGGGTTCGAGGTCAGCGACACCTTCGTCTCGCCGTCGCCGAACATGCGGAAGTACTTGCCCTCCGCGCCCAGGTGGTACTTGACGTCACCGGAACCGTGCGCCTGGCCCGGGTCCAGGTTGCCCTCGAACTCGCGGAAGATCTGCGAGATCGGCTTGCCGACGATGTTCGCCAGCACGTTCAGCCGGCCGCGGTGCGGCATGCCGATGACGACCTCGTCGAGGTCCGCGGCGGCCGACGAGTCGAGCACCGCGTCCAGCAGCGGCACCACGGTCTCGGCGCCCTCCAGCGAGAACCGCTTCTGCCCGACGTACTTGGTCTGCAGGAACGTCTCGAACGCCTCGGCGGCGTTGAGCTTGGAGAGGATGTACTTCTGCTCGGACTGCTCCGGCTTCTCGTGCGGCTTCTCGACCCGCTTCTGCAGCCAGTCGCGCTCGTCCGGCTCGAGGATGTGCATGTACTCGACGCCGACGGTGCGGCAGTACGAGTCGCGCAGCACGCCCAGCACGTCGCGCAGCGACATCCGCTCCTTGCCCGCGAACCCGCCGACCGCGAACTTCCGGTCCAGGTCCCACAGCGTGAGGCTGTGCGAGAGGACGTCGAGGTCCTCGTGCCTGCGCTGCCGGTAGTTCAGCGGGTCGATGTCGGCCATCAGGTGGCCGCGGGTGCGGTAGGCGTCGATCAGCTCCAGCACCCGGGCGGTCTTGTCGACCGCGCCCTCCGGGATGTCCTGGGTCCAGCGGATCGGCTCGTACGGGATGCGCAGCGACGAGAAGATGTCGTCGAAGAACTTGTCCTCGCCCAGCAGCAGCTGGTGCACCTTGCGCAGGAAGTCACCGGACTCGGCGCCCTGGATGACCCGGTGGTCGTAGGTCGAGGTCAGCGTCACGATCTTGCTGATGCCCATGTCGACCAGGGACTTCTCCGAAGCCCCCTGGAACTCGGCCGGGTAGTCCATCGCCCCGACGCCGATGATCGCCGACTGGCCCTTGGTGAGCCGCGGCACCGAGTGGTTCGTGCCCGACGGGCCCGGGTTCGTCAGCGAGAACGTGGTGCCCGCGAAGTCGTCCGCGGTCAGCCCACCGGTGCGGGCCTTGCGGATGATGTCCTCGTAGGCCTGCCAGAACTGCTGGAAGGTCATCTCCTCGCAGCCCTTGATGGAGGCCACGACGAGGTTGCGCGAGCCGTCCTTGGCGGGCAGGTCGATCGCGAGACCGAGGTTCACGTGCTCCGGGGTGACGGCCGCGGGCTTGCCCTTGGCGTCCTCCCCGTAGTGGCGGTTCATGTTCGGGTAGTCCCGCATCGCCCGCACCAGCGCGTAGCCGATGAGGTGCGTGAACGAGACCTTGCCGCCCTTGTTCCGCTTCAGGTGGTTGTTGATCACGATGCGGTTGTCGAACAGCAGCTTCGCCGGGACCGCCCGCACGCTCGTCGCGGTGGGCACCTCCAGCGACTGCTCCATGTTCTTGGCGATCGCCGCGGCCGCACCGCGCAGCGGCTTCGTCTCCTCGCCCGCACCGGAGCTCTTCACCGGAGCCGCCTTCGCGGCCTGCTGGGGGGACGGCTTCGGCTCGGCCGCCTTGGCCGGCTTCGGCGCGGGGGCCTGCGCTGCGGCGGCCGGGCGAGCCTGCCCGTTGCCCTCGCTGCGCGTGGCCGTCGCAGTAGTCGTTCCCGACACCGTTGTCGTCGTCGCGGTCGACCCGGCTCCTGCCGCGGCGGTGGAGTTGTCAGCGGCTACCGAGACCGAGGCCGCCTGCCCCGGCTTGTAGTCGGCGAAGAACTCGTGCCACGCGGAGTCCACCGAAGCGGGATCTTGGAGGTACTGCTCGTACATCTCCTCGATCAACCATTCGTTGGGGCCGAACTGTGACGCAGGGCTGCTGCTGGACACGGCTGGCGTTCGCCTCGATCCATCTGCTCGTGATGTACACACACTCAAGTACCAGGCTAGCGGTCCGATTAGTGCGGTTGGCACACAGTGCGGGCCTGGTGGAGAAGAGCTCGGTCACAGGATCGATCAGGAAAGTCCCTCACCAGGCAAACGTGACCCGTTCGGGCGTCGTAGTCGATCACTGGCATCCGTACTATGCGCCGACTCACCACCGGCGGGCCGGTGGTCCTCCACCCCGTCTGTCGCCTGCGGACACCACAACGTTTCGGTCACGACCGCTGTTCCCGCCTCGCGGGACGAACCGGCCCGACCGGCGAGAACGCGTGACGCCACGTGCTCGCGGCCACCCGCACGGTGAGCACGTCAGGGGGAGGTGCGCAGCGGATCGTGCGCCGAGTCACCGGCGTCCGCGGAGCGGTGCTCGACCGGGCCCGTCGGGTCCGCCACCGCGTGATCACCCGCCCGCCACAGCCGCGCGTAGTGCCCGTCCCGCGCCAGCAGCTCCGCGTGCGCGCCGTCCTCCACGACCCGGCCGCCGTCCACCACCACGATCCGGTCCGCCCGCGCCGCCGTGCCCAGCCGGTGCGCCACCACGAACGTCGTGCGCCGCGCCGCCAGCCGATCGCTCGCCGACACCACCAGCGACTCCGTCGCCGGATCCAGCGCCGCGGTCGCCTCGTCCAGCAGCAGCAGGTCCGGCCGGACCAGCTCCGCCCGGGCCAGCGCCACCAGCTGCCGCTGGCCCGCCGACAGCTCCCGGCCGCGCTCGCCGACCTGCTGGCGGAACCCGAGGCGCAACATCGCGATCCCCGGCAGCGCGCCCACGTCCCGCGCCGCCGCCTCCACCTCCGCGTCCGACGCCGCCGGTCGCCCGTAGGCGATGTTCTCGGCCACGTCCCCCGCGAACAGGTAGCCCTCCTGCGGGACCACCGCGAGCCGGTCGTGGAACCCGGACAGCTCGTAGCGGCGCACGTCCACCCCGTCCACCAGCAGCTCGCCGCCGGTCACGTCGTAGAACCGGGCCAGCAGCTTCACCAGCGTCGACTTGCCCGCACCCGTCGGGCCCACCAGCGCCACCGTCGTGCCCGGCTCCACCCGCAGCGACACGTCCCGCAACGCGTCCCGCTCCGCACCCGGGTAGCGGAACGACACCGACCGCAGCTCCACCGCGCCCGCCAGCCGCTCCGGCACCGGCACCGGCGCCGCGTCCTGCGGCACCGACGTCGGCGTGCGCAGCAGATCACCGATGCGGCGCAACCCCACCCTGGCCTGCTGGTAGCCGTCGAACACGCCCGACAACTGCTGCACCGGCGAGAAGAACATGCCCAGGTACAGCAGGAACGCCACCAGCACCCCCGCCGTCAGCTCGCCCGAAGCCACCCGCGTCGCCCCCACGCCCAGCACCACCGCCTGCGCCAGCTCCGACAGCAGCGCGGTGAACGGGAAGTACGTGGCGATGTAGCGCTGCGCCCGCAGCCGCGACCGCCGGTACGCGTCGCTGCGCTGCGCGAACACCTTCGCCGAGTAGCGCTCGCGGCGGTGCGCCTGCGCCACCCGCAGCCCCGACACGTTCTCCTGCAGGTCGGCGTTCACCGTGCTGACCCGCTCCCGCGCCTCCGCGTACGCCGTCGACGACACCCGCCGGAAGAGCACCGTCGCCACCACCAGCGGCGGCAGCACCGCCAACGCCACCAGCGCCAGCGACAGATCCGTCACCAGCAGCGCCACCGCGATCCCGAAGATCGTGAACGCGCTCACCACCGCCGTCGCCAAGCCCGTCTGCAGGAACGACGACAACGCGTCCACGTCCGTCGTCATCCGCGTCATGATCCGGCCCGCGAGCTCCCGCTCGTAGTAGTCCAGCCCCAGCCGTTGCAGGTGCGCGTAGCTGCGCACCCGCAGCAGGTACAGCAACGTCTCCCCGGTGCGGGCCGTCACCACCGTCTGCACCTTGATCACCAGCCAGCTCACCAGCACGATCACCGCGCCGATCGCCGTCACCAGCCACAACGTCCCCGGATCGCGCGCATCCACCCCGCCGTCCACTCCGTGGCGCACCAGCGACGGCAGCGCGACCGAGCCCAGCGCATCCGCCGCCACCAGCAGCACCGTCACCGCCAAGCCCCACCGGATCGGCCGCAGCAACCGCGCCAGCCGGAACCCCGGATCCGGCGCCGTCGCATCCACCCCGGGCAGCCGCGGCGCGTCCACCGCCGCGGGCAGCGCGCGCAGGCCCGCGGCCAGCTCCGGCGTCAACGGCGTCGCCGCACCACCCCCGCGGCCACCGCGCACCTCCACCGCGTGCGTGCGCTCCGGTTCGTCCACCGCGGGCCACAGCTCCGCGGTCGGCGCCGCAGCCGCGATCGGCTCCGGCTCGGTCGCGCCCGCCGCGTCGATCTCCTCCCCGGGACCGGCCAGCAGCGAGCGGAACAAGCCGCACCGCTCCCGCAGCTCCTCCTGCGTGCCCACGTCCACGACCCGGCCCGCGTCCAGCACCGCGACCCGGTCCGCCAACGCCAGCGTCGACCGGCGATGCGCGATCAACAACGTCGTGCGCTGCGCCGTCACCGACCGCAACGTGTCGTGGATCGCCGCCTCCGTCGCCGGGTCCACCGCCGACGTCGCATCGTCGAGCACCAGGATCCGCGGATCCGACAGCAACGCCCGCGCCAGCGCCACCCGCTGCCGCTGGCCGCCCGACAACGTCAGGCCCCGCTCGCCGACCAGCGTCCCGTAGCCCTCCGGCAGCGCCGCGATGAAACCGTGCGCCTCCGCCGCGCGCGCCGCCGCCTCCACCTCCGCATCCGTCGCATCCGGGCGCCCGTAGGCGATGTTGCCGCGGATCGAATCCGAGAACAGGAACGCCTCCTCGAACACCACCCCGACCGCCGACCGCAACGACTCCAACCGCACGTCCCGCACGTCGTGCTCGGCACCGCCCTCGGCCGCGCCGATCCGCACCGCGCCCTGCTGCACGTCGTAGAACCGCGGCAGCAGCAACGACACCGTCGACTTCCCCGACCCCGCCGGCCCCACCAGCGCCACCGTCTCGCCCGGCTCCACCCGCAACGACACGTCCGAGAGCACCTGCTGATCACGGGTGTAGCCGAAACCGACCCCGTCCAGCCGCACCCGCAGCGGCACCTCCGGCAGATCCACCGCGCCCGGCCGGTCCCGCACGTCCGGCCGCGAATCGATCAGGTCCGTGATCCGCTCCATGCCCGCCCGCGTCAGCTGGCCCTGCACCAGCACGCTCGCCATCATCCGAGCCGGGCCCCCCAACATCCCCACGTACGCCGCGAACGCCACGAACGTGCCCAGCCCCACCTGGCCGTGCAACGCCATCCAGCCGCCCAGGCCCAGCACGCCCACCTGGCCCGCCGCGGGCAGCACCGACAAGCTCGCCTGCGGGAACGACGTCATCCGCGCCGTGCGCAGCCGCTCCGCGAACAACCGGCGCGCACCCGACTCCAACCGGGCCACCTCGCGGGCCTCCTGGCCGAAGCCCTTCACCACCCGGACCCCGGACACCGTCTCCTCGACCTGCTGGGCGATGTCCGCCGCCCGCTGCTGCGCCGACCACGTCGCCGGGAACAGCCGCTTCTTGCTGCGCGCCGACACCGCCGCGATCAACGGCACCACCACCAGCACCACCGACGTCAGCAGCGGCGACAACCACACCATCGCCACCAGCGCGAACACCATCAGCACCACGGTCCCCGCCGCCAGCGGCACCATCGACAGCAGCGCGTTCACCAGCTGCAGATCGCTGATCGCCCGCGACGCCACCTGGCCCGTGCGCAACGCGTCCTGCTTGCCGCCGTCCAGCCGCTGCACCGAACCGAACACCGCGCGCCGCAGATCGTGCTGCACGTCCAACGCCAACCGGCCCGCCGAGTAGCGGCGCACGAACGCCGCGCCGAACCGGAACACCCCCAGCCCCGCCAACGCCGCCGCCAGCCACCACAACCGGCTCGTGTCGCCCGCCACCGCGTCGTCCACCGCCGCCTTCGTGATCAGCGGGACCAGCGCCTCCAAGCCCACCGCCGCCACCGACGCGCCCAACGCCAGCAGCATCGCGACCGGATGGCGCCGGCACGCGGCGAGCAGACGGCGGATCCAACCAGGACGGGAACATTCGCTGCCGGAGTCGCTCACCGGGCCAGGTTAGGCGCCGGGGACGACGGGTCGGAGCAGCCGTGGCGGCGGGGTACCGGGTCTCACCTGCGCGTGGAAGGGAACCTTCCGGTCATCGGAGTGAGGAAGGGAACCTTTCTGCCACGGGTGCGGGGAAGGGAACCTTCCTGTCACCACCCCGAACGCAGCGGAGGGGACCTCCCCGCTCCCGCGGAAAGATCCCCTCCGGTCGACCGGCGTCGGCTCAGGTGATGTCGCGCCGCCCGCTGAAGTACCAGCCGCCGAGCACGAACAGCGCCGCGTAGCCGGCGAAGGTCAACATGCTCAGCCACCACGGGTGCCCGTAGGACCCGCCGAAGACGAAGTGCAGCACGTCGAACAGCCCCTGCGGCACGTTCGGTTCGTTCGGCCCGGCGATGGCGCTGATGAAGGTCGGCACGGCGAGGTTGCCGACGATCCCGCTCCCGGCGGCGCCCGGCAGGTAGGAGACGACCCCGGACGCGTCGGAGCCGACCAGGAACAGGTCGACGATGAACTCGAACACGAACTTGTAGACCAGCAGCACGATGATCACGATCACCGGGTTGGCGACGAGCGCGCCGAACCCGACGCCGAGCAGCGTCCACAGCACCATCGCCAGCAGCCCGGCGGCGCTGACGATGAGCCAGTCGGGCCCTTCGCCGAACCCGTCGACGCCCCCGCCGGCGAGCGCGCCGAGGCTGGCGGACAGCACGTTGACCAGCCCGTACAGCAGGCCGAGGTTGGTGTAGGCGATGAGCTTCGCCCCGAGCACCGCCCCGCGCGGGTTCCCGGTGAGGTAGGTGGTGGTGATGCTCTTGTTCCGGTACTCGCCGGCGAACGCCAGCGCCCCCACCAGTCCGGCGAAGATGGTGCTGAAGTTCGTCGACATCGACATGGTGAGCAGCCCCAGCGGCAGCGGCCGCCCGAGGTCCTCTTCGATCGCGGGCATGTAGCCGAACCCGGTGCCCATCCAGCTGGCGCCGAAGCTGAGCAGCGCCACGGGGATGAGCAGTGCCCACCACAGGTTGGTGGTGAAGATCTTCCGGAATTCGGACTTGACCAGGCCGTCCATCAGGCGCCTCCTCCGAATCCGCCGTGCTGCTGGTACGGGTTGGGCCCGCCGGGCGGTGCCCAGCCGCCGGGGCCGGGTGGTGGCCCGCCGGGCGGGTGCTGGGCGCCGACGTACTGGCCGCTGGTGAGCTGGAAGAACAGCCGCTCGAGGTCGACCTGCTCCTCCTGGATGCCGTAGACGGCGACGCCGGCCTGCAGGGCCAGTTCGGCGACCGACCGGGAGTCGGAGCCGGTGACGGCGATCCGCCCGTCCGGCAGCGGCTCCACGGTGAGCCCGGCGGCCTGCAGCGAGTTCACCAGCGCCTGCGGGTCACCGGCCTGCACGAGCACCCGGTTGCGCTGCTGCGCGCGCAGCTGGTCCAGGTCGCCGTTGTAGACGCATTCGCCGCGGCTCACGATCACCACGTGGTCGACGGTGTGCTCCATCTCGCGCAGCAGGTGGCTGGAGACGAGCACGGTGCGCCCGGATGCGGCGAACGACTTGAGGAAGCCGCGCAGCCAGGCGATGCCCTCCGGGTCGAGCCCGTTGGCCGGTTCGTCGAGGATCAGCACCTGCGGGTCGCCGAGCAGCGCGGTGGCCAGGGCCAGCCGCTGCCGCATGCCCAGCGAGAACCCGCCCGCCGCGCGGTTCGCGGCGCCGGTCAGCCCGACGAGGTCCAGCGCGTGGTCGACCTGCTGGTCGGGCACGTTCATCGCCGCCGAGTAGCAGCGCAGGTGGTTGCGCGCGGTGCGGGACGGGTGGAAGCTCTGCGCCTCCAGCACCGCCCCGACCACGGTGGCGGGGTTGCGCAGCTGGGCGAAGGGCACCCCGTTGACGGTGGCGGTACCCGATGTCGGGTTCACCAGCCCCAGCACCATGCGCAGCGTCGTCGTCTTGCCGGAACCGTTCGGGCCGAGGAAACCCGTGACCACCCCGGGGTGGACGGCGAAGCTGAGGTCGCGGACCGCGCTCACCGGCCCGAAGTTCTTGCTCAGGTTCTGCACCAGGATCCGGCCGCTGCCGTCGTGCACACGCTCCTCCATCGTCGCTCGGCCCCGCAGGGCGCCCGCGAGCGCGCGACGCTGAACGATCACGCTCGGGCGCGGGGCGGTCCCATCCTGCCTGACCGGCCCGCGCCGTTAGGGGGGAGTGCGGAAATCAGCCCGTGCCGTGCTGCGGCCGGCTGATCGGCCGGTCCGAGCCCGGTGGTCGGCCGTCCTCCGGTCGGGGAGGGCGGTGGTGGACGGGTGCGCTGCTGGGCCAGCGGCCGGTCGGTGGCCGCGCCCCGACGTCCGGTCCCGGTTCGCGGTCCGGCGCCGCCTCGTCGGCGGGGGAGTGGCGGTCGATCGGTGCGCCGGGCGTCGCTCGGTCGCCGATGAGGCCGCGGTGCACCTGCAGCCACGACTCGCACGGCCAGCTGCGGCTGCGCACCGTGCCGGAACAGGCGGGGCAGCGCCCGTCGGAGTCCGGGTGGTGCGCCTCCAGCAGGGCGCGCAGCCCGCCGGTGAGGCGGTGCAGTTCGGACCTGGCGACCGGTAACAGCTCTTCGGTGCCGCCTTCGGTGGCCACCCGCTCCAGCCGGGCCAGCCGGTCCAGGACGGCCTCCCGCATCTTCGCGTCGTCCACGTGCCACTCCCCGCGTCGTACGGTCATCGCGGCCGATCGGGACGGAGAAGGCGGACGTCCGTGGCGTCCGCGACGAGCACCGCCGCAGATCGGCGCGGCTTGGCGCACTCCCATCGGCAGTTCACCCGGCCGACCACACCGAACTCACCTGGTCGAGTGGATTTTCGGGCGGGTTCGGCCCGGATGGGTTCGTCACGCTCCGCACGTCGGAAATCAAGCGTTCGTGTCCTACACTGGGACCTGGCGGCCTGCTCCCGGTGACCCCCAGGCCGGTCGAGCGGGCCGCCCTCTAACCCCTATCGGGGTGCTCTCACCTCTGCGAGTGAAACTCGCCGGTCTCGCCGCGAAGTGGTCTCGGATGGTCCCGCGTGGTCTCGCGGTTGCGGATCAGACCAGCACCGCACCCGGGTCCGTGCGCGGCATCCCGTGCGCCACCGCCACCGCCTCGCTCACCAGCAACCCGCCGTGCGCGTTCAACCCGCGCGCCAGCGCCGCGTCCGCCCGGCACGCCGCTCGCCACCCCTGATCCGCGATGCGCAACGCGTACGGCAACGTCACGTTCGTCAACGCGTGCGTCGACGTGTTCGGCACCGCGCCCGGCATGTTCGCCACGCAGTAGAAGACCGCATCGTGCACCCGGAACGTCGGATCCTCATGCGTCGTCGGCCGCGAATCCTCGAAGCACCCGCCCTGGTCGATCGCCACGTCCACCAGCACGCAGCCCGGCTTCAACCGGGACACCAGCTCGTTCGACACCAGCTTCGGGGCCTTCGCCCCCGGCACCAGCACCGCGCCGATCACCAGGTCCGCCGACCGCACCGCCGACTCCACCGCGTACGCGTTCGACGTCACCGTGCGGATCGCGCCCCGGTGCGCCGCATCGATCTCCCGCAACCGGTCGACGTCGGTGTCCAGCACCTCCACCTGCGCACCCATGCCCGCGGCCACCCGCGCCGCGTTCAACCCGGCCACCCCGCCGCCGATCACCACCACCCGAGCCGGCGGCACGCCCGGCACCCCGCCGGGCAGCACCCCGCGGCCGCCCTGCGGCGTCAGCAGCGCCTGCGCGCCCACCTGCGGGGCCAGCCTGCCCGCGACCTCGCTCATCGGCGCCAGCAGCGGCAACCCGCCGCCCGCCGACTGCACCGTCTCGTAGGCGATCGCCGTGACCTCGGCGCGCAGCAGCTCGTTCGTCAACTCCGCCGACGCCGCCAAGTGCAGGTAGGTGAACAGCACCTGGCCCGAGCGCAGCCGCGGGAACTCCTCCGCCACCGGCTCCTTCACCTTCAGCACCAGCTCGCCCTCGGCCCAGGCGTCCGCCGCCGACGGCACGAGCGACGCCCCCGCCGCCGCGTAGTCCTCGTCCGGGATCGACGAACCACGCCCGGCACCGGCCTCCACGAACACCGAGTGCCCGCGCGCCACCAGCTCGTGCACGCCCGCGGGAGTGCACGCCACCCGGTACTCGTGGTTCTTCACCTCGCGCGGCACCGCGACCTTCACCCGGCCCACCTCCCGACACCTCGCCCGAACCCGCACTCCGCATCATCCGCCCCGAACCCCCACCCCGCCCGGACCGCGAGGAAGGGAACCTTTCTGCCACCGGTGACCGGAAGGTTCCCTTCCACGCCGCGATCCGGGCGGGCGCGCGCCGGCGACGGGTGACACCCGTTTATCGTTGCCGGGCACGACCACAACCGAACAGCGCCGCAGAACCCGAGCGGGAGAGACCCTGCGCACCAGCAGGGCGCCGAAGGAGCAAACCCTCCCCGAAAAACTCTCAGGCACCCATGACCGCTCGGGCGAGGCCACTCTGGAAAGCGCGCGCCCCGGCGCCGCACCCACGGTGCAAGCCGCGAACCCGCGGCGAAGCTCTCAGGTCCCGAAACAGAGGGGGAGGCCCGCGAACCAGGGCACACCCGTGCCCGTGATGGTGAGGAGCCTCCATGTCCCTGCCCGAACAGCTGCGCTACACCGAAGAGCACGAGTGGCTCGACGACCGCGGCGACCTGGTCCGCATCGGCATCACCCCGTACGCGGCGGAAGCGCTCGGCGACATCGTCTACGTGCAATTGCCCGAGGTGGGCGAGCGCATCGAGACCGGCGCGGCCTGCGGCGAACTCGAATCGACCAAGTCCGTCAGCGACCTGTACGCGCCCGTCACCGGCGAAGTCGTCGCCGTCAACACGGCCGCCGCCGACGACCCCGCGGTCATCAACTCCGATCCGTTCGGCGCGGGCTGGCTGCTCGAAGTGCGCGCCGAACAGACCGGTGCTGTGCTCACCGCGCAGGAATACGCCCAGTTAACCAGCGGTGAATAGGCCGGGGCGAAGGGGGACTGAGCTGTGACGATCAGCGTCTTCGACCTCTTCTCGGTGGGCATCGGCCCGTCGAGTTCGCACACCGTCGGCCCGATGCGGGCGGCGCGGATGTTCACCGCGCGGCTGCACGACGACGGTCTGCTCGGTCAGGTCGACAAGGTGAAGGCCGAGCTGTTCGGTTCGCTCGGCGCCACGGGGCACGGCCACGGCAGCCCCACAGCGGTACTGCTCGGACTCGAAGGGCACGACCCGGAGACGGTCGACCCGGCCGCCGTCGAACACCGGGTGGAGACCATCCGCGCCGAGGGCAGGCTGCGGCTGGCCGGCGAACGCGACATCCGGTTCTCCGCGGACCGCGACCTGGTGATGCACCGGCGCAGATCGCTGCCGGTGCACCCCAACGGGATGCGGTTCACGGCGTTCGGCGGCGGCGCCGAACTGCGGTCCGCGGTGTTCTACTCCGTCGGCGGCGGATTCGTCGTCGACGACGACGCCACCGGAACCGACCGGATCAAGCCCGACGAGACCCCGGTGCGCCACCCGTTCCGCACCGGCGACGAACTGCTCGCCCGGGTCGCCGAAGCCGGCTCCCGGATCAGCGACGTCATGTTCGACAACGAGCTGTCCTGGCGCTCCGCCGAGGACATCCGGGCCCGGCTGCTGCACATCTGGTCCGTGATGCAGGAATGCGTCGACAACGGCTGCCGCAACGACGGCGAACTGCCCGGCGGGCTGCGGGTGAAGCGGCGCGCCGCCGCCCTGCGGGCCCACCTCGGCGAGCAGGACGATGCCATGGAGTGGCTCACCCTGTTCGCTCTCGCCGTCAACGAGGAGAACGCGGCAGGCGGCCGAGTGGTCACCGCGCCCACCAACGGTGCGGCCGGGATCGTGCCCGCGGTGCTGCACTACTACGTGCGCTTCGTGCCCGGAGCCGACGAGCAGGGCGTCCTCCGGTTCCTGCTCGCCGCCGGCGCCATCGGAGTGCTGTTCAAGGAGAACGCGTCGATCTCCGGGGCCGAAGTCGGCTGCCAGGGCGAAGTCGGATCGGCCTGCTCCATGGCGGCTGCCGGGCTCGCCGAGGCGATGGGGGCGACGCCGTGGCAAGTGGAGAACGCCGCCGAGATCGCGATGGAGCACAACCTCGGCCTCACCTGCGATCCCATCGGCGGGCTCGTGCAGATCCCGTGCATCGAGCGCAACGCCGTCGCCGCCGTCAAGGCCGTCACGGCCGCGCGGATGGCGCTGCGCGGCGACGGCAGCCACTTCGTCTCCCTCGACAAGGTGATCAAGACGATGCGGGAGACCGGCCGCGACATGAAGGTCAAGTACAAGGAGACCGCCCGCGGCGGGCTCGCGGTCAACGTCATCGAGTGCTGATCGGTTCCCTTCCGGCCTCGCCCCGCCCGGCGCCCACCGCCGCGCGGGGTGGGGCGAGGAAGGGAACCTTTCTGTCACGGGTGGGGTGAAGGGAACCTTCCTGTCACCGAGGTGCCGGTATGCCGGGCCGCGGTGCTCCGGTGAGGAAGGGAACCTTCCGGTCACGAGTGCGGTGAAGGGAACCTTCCTGCCACCGACGGCCGCGGCCCGACCCGGGCGATGACCGCTGCGAGCAAGGGAACCTTTCTGCCACCGGTGCGATGAAGGGAACCTTCCTGTCACGCTCGGGCGTCGTCCGGGGTCGTGGGGTACCCGGTGTGGTGGAGTGCGGCGGTGGTGTTCCGCGGGCTGCGCGGGTGCGACCTCGGAGACCACTTAGGAAGTGCACAACTCAGTTGCGCACAACTCGAATCACGGCTAGTGTCGACCACGTGCAGGAGGCGGGGATGAGCGCGGACTCGGCGCTGTCACTGGATCAGCAGGTGTGCTTCGCGCTCTACAGCGCGTCGCGTTCCTTCACCAACATGTACCGGCCGTTCCTCGACGAGCTGGGGCTGACCTACCCGCAATACCTGGTGATGCTGGTGCTCTGGGAGCACGACTCGCTGGCGGTCAAAGACCTCGGGACGATGCTCAAGCTGGACTCCGGAACGCTGTCGCCGCTGCTGAAACGGCTCGAAGCGAGCGGACTGGTGGACCGGCGGCGCAGCACTCGCGACGAGCGGTCCGTCGAGATCGGACTGACCGAGCGGGGGCGGGAGCTGCGGGAGCACGCCGAGCAGATCCCGAACCGGGTGCTCGCCGCCAGCGGCATGGAACTCGACGAGGTGCTGGCGCTGCGCTCCACGCTGCAGCGGCTCACCGCCAACGTGGACCAGGCCGCGCACCGCGCCAGGGCCGCCGTCGCCGACGGCGTCCCCATCACCGACGAACTCCTGCGCGGGACCACGACACAAGGAGACTGAGATGGCAGCGTTGTACACCGCCGAAGCGACCGCGACCGGCGAAGGGCGCGGCGGCCGCACCCGCTCCTCCGACGGAGTGCTCGACCTCGACCTGGCCGTCCCGCGTGAAATGGGCGGCCCCGGTGGCGACTCCACCAACCCCGAGCAGCTGTTCGCCGCCGGCTACGCCGCGTGCTTCCACAGCGCGCTGCAGCTCGTCGCCCGCAAGGCGAAGGCGAACATCGCCGACTCCGCGGTGACCGCCCAGGTCGGCATCGGCAGCAACGGCGCGGGCGGCTACGCGCTCGAGGTCACCCTGTCGGTCAGCCTCCCCGGCGTCGACGAGGAGCAGGCCCGGCAGCTGACCGAGCAGGCCGACGCGGTGTGCCCGTACTCCAACGCCATCCGCGGCAACGTCCAGATCGACCTCGCCGTCGCCTGAGCCCCGCGCGGCGCGCCCGTCCCGGAAACCGGGGCGGGCGCGGTCACATGAGCAGCACGTACACCAGGCCGATCGCGCCGGCCAGCAACGCGAGCAAGGTGAACGCCGCCTGCAGCACCCCGTCCGGCAGCGGCTCCTCCGCGCGCAGGCTCCGCTCCGCAGCCCGGTGCCTGCGCCACGACGCGATCGCGATCACCGCCGCCAGCGGCAGCGCCACCGCGGCGCACGCCACGGCCGCGATCGCACTGCGGTGCGCGACCAGCCGCAGCAGCACCATCAGGCCCACCACGAACGTCAAACCGGTGCGCAACCACGCCAGCGTCGTGCGCTCCACCTGCAGCCCCGGATCCCACGGGCCCTGCCGAGACACGATCAGAGCCCGCTGACCAGCAACAGCACCACCACTGCCACGCCGATCACGCCGAGCCCGAACCCGAGCACCGGCGCCAGCTTCGGCGGCGGCAGCGGCGCCTTCGTGCGCAGCGCCCGCTCCATCGTCATCCACCTGCCGAACGCCGCCACGCTGCACGCCACACCCGCCAGCAGCAGCAGCACGGCCAGCGAAGTGCGCAGCGGATCCGGGCCGGACGGCGTCGCCGCGTTCAACGCCTCCACCCCGACACCCGCCGCCATCAACGCCAGCGCCGTGCGGATCCACGCCAAGAACGTGCGCTCGTTCGCCAGCGTGAACCGCGGATCGGGCTCGTCACCCACCCCGTAGATCCGGTTCGGCCAGCGCCTACACGCGGGGTCTTCGTTCTCGGCAGCCATACCGCCACCGTAGTGCGACCGGAGCAGCCGGAATCCGCTGAGGGTGGTAACGCCGCGCGGGCACCGGCCCTGCGCTCGGCCGATCCGGTGCCCGCGGGCCGGGAACTCAGAAGTCGAACACGGCGCCCGCGGCGGACGACGCCACGCACTGGTTGCCGAACTCCTTCTCGAAGTGCACCGGACGGCCCTGCCACGTGCCGTGCGCGGTGCCCACCACCGGCTTCAGCTCCATCGTGCACTGGGTCGCGTGCACCTGGCCGAGCTGCTCGAAATCGCCGCCGGCCGAGGTCAGGCCGTCGCAGGCGGCCGCGGCCTTCGGGTGCGAGCCACCCGTCGGCGCGCAGCGCAGCGTCACCGTGCGGGGCAACTCCGCCCGGCCCTTCGCCGCGATCGTCAACGTCAGGTCGCTCGGCGCCGCGGCCGCGCCCGCCGTCGCGGGGGTGAGCATGAGAACGGCCGTCGCCGCGAGCAGCAGACCGCGGATGAACCGAGTGGCAGCCATGTCGGGTGCGCCTCCAAGAGGTAGTGGGGAAAGCTCCGCACAGATCTATCGGCAGCGACCCCACGATTTCCGCACCTGCGACCGAAGATCACCAGATCGTGGGGTTGGCGGGTGGTGAGCCGGTCACCCTCGGCTCATCTGGATCGAGCGTCGTGGCTGAAGTGGATCACTCTTAAGTGGAGGGAGTGAACCGAATCGGGACAGGGGAGGCGAGGCACCCGGCGCGTGGCTCTTGGTGGCAGGAAGGTTCCCTTCATCGCAGCGGTCATCGCCCGGGTCGGGCCGCGGCCGCCGGTGGCAGGAAGGTTCCCTTCATCGCACCCGTGACAGAAAGGTTCCCTTCCTCACCGGAGCACCGCGGCCCGGCGTACCGGCACCTCGGTGAGAGGAAGGTTCCCTTCACCGCGCCGGTAGCAGAAAGGTTCCCTTCCTCGCCTCCCGATCCGTCAGTCGTACAGCTCGTCCAGCGCCGCTGCGTACTTCGCGTGGATGACGCGCCGCCGCAGCTTCAACGCGGGACTGAGCTCGCCGCCCGCCGCGCCCCACACCCGGTCCAGCACCCGGTGCGCGCGCACCTGACCGGAGCTGCCGAGCGAGGCGTTGGCCGCGTCCACCGCGCGGTCCACTTCGGCCAGCACGTCCGGGTCGTGGGCGAGTTCGTCGATCCCGGTCGCGGCGATGCCGTGCGCGGCCGCCCACGCGGGCGCGGCGTCCTCGTCGAGCACGACCAGCGCGACGACGTGCGGCCTGCCGTCGCCGAAGGCGAGGGCGTGCCCGATCAGCGGATGGGTGCGCAGCGCGTTCTCCACGACGCTGGGCGCGACGCTCTCCCCGTGCGAGTTGATGATCAGTTCGCTCTTGCGGTCGGTGATGGTGAGGTATCCGTCGTCGAGGTGCCCGACGTCCCCGGTGCGCAACCAGCCGTCGGCGTCCACCGCGGCCCGGACCAGGCCGTCCTCCTGCAGGTGGCCGGTGCAGACGACGGGGCCGCGCACCAGCACTTCGCCGTCCTCGTCGATGCGGACCTCGACGCCGGGCAGCGGGGTGCCGACGGTGCCGAAGCGCACCGCTCCCGGCCGATTGGTGGTCGCCCAACCGCTGGATTCGGTGGACCCCCACGTCTCGAAGATGTCGAAGCCCAGCCCGGAGAACAGCTCCAGCAGGTCCGGGCGCAGCGGTGCCGCTCCGCTCGCTCCCCACACGGTGCCGTCGAGGCCGAGCCCGCTGAGCACCTCGTGCTTCTCCGCCGCGGTGTGCGCGACGGGCTGGGCGTCGGCGAGCGCTGCGAGCCGTTCCCACATCCGAGGGACCCCGAAGAAGGTGTGCGGGCGGACCTCCGGCAGTGCCCGCACGGCCTCGGCGATGCCGTTGCAGAAGTGCACGTGCGCCACGTCGTGGATGGCGCTGTACACGTTGCCCGCGCGTTCCGACATGTGCGCCATCGGCAGGTAGCACAGGGTTCCCGCGTGCGGTGGCGCGCCGGTGACCTGCTGGCGGGCCGCGGCGGCGGCGAGCACATTGCGGTGGGTCAGCACCACGGCCCGCTGCATCCCGATCGCGTCGGGGGAGTACAGCACGGTCACCGGATCGTCCGGCACCACCTCCGCGGTGCGCCGCCGCACCACTCCCGGGTCCTGCCGCAGCAGGCCCGCGCCGTGTTCGCGCAGCGCAGCCCAGGTGCGGAACCGGACGTCCTCCTCGGGGATCGCGGCCTCGTCGACGACGATGACGTGGCCGAGCGCGTCCGGCTCGCGCAGCGCCGCCGACCAGCGGCGCACGTGGTGGGCGTTGCCGAGCACGGCGATGTGCGCCCGGCTGTGCCGGGTGACCTCGCGGATCTCGCCGGAGCTCGACGCGGGGTGCACGGCGATCGGCACCGCGCCGAGGTGCGTGGCGGCGACGTCGGCCAGCCACTGCTCGGCGCCGTTCGACATCATCAGCACCACGGTCTGGCCGCGCTGCAATCCGAGGTCCGCGAAACCGGCGGCGAGGTCCTGCACCGCTTCCGCCGCCTCGCCCCAGTTCCAGGTCCGGCCGGCCGCGGTCAGCGCCGGGTGCTCGCGGTGCTCGGTCGCGTTGCGCTCGAACAGGTGCGGAATGGTCGCGGTCAGCGTCGGCGCCGCTGCTGGGCTCATGTGGCTCCTCCACTCACGAGGCGGCCACGGCGTGATGCGAGTCACGGTGACCTCGCCGATGAAACCGCACCGGAGGCCGGTTTGGCCAGTAGGCGGACGGGTGCCGTCGCGCGGGGGATGCGGAGTCCGCGGCTGCACCGCGTGTCCGGCCTTCGTGCCTGGTGCTCGGCGGAGTACGGCCGTCCGAGGAACTGGTTCGCGCGAACGGGTCGAGGTAGAAGTCGCAGCCCGTGATCACCGGACACGGCGGTGCGCGGCGCACTGATCCCGAACCGGATGACAGGAAGGTTCCCTTCACCGCGCTGGTGGCAGAAAGGTTCCCTTCCTCGCACCGGTGGCCGGGAGGTTGCCTCGCTCGCGCTGGAGACGGGAGGACGCCTTTGCTCGCCCGGTGGTGGTAGGTGCACCTTCCGTGCATCGGTGACAGGAAGGTTCCCTTCACCGCGCTGGTGACAGAAAGGTTCCCTTCCTCGCACTGGTGACAGGAAGGTTCCCTTCCTCGCGCTCAGGACGGAACGCGCCCGCCGGCGTCGCTCGTTCAGACGTGGTCGCGGATGACGTCGTTGATCGCGTTCTGGAACCCGTTGACGAGCACGTGGATGGTCAGCGGCCGCAGTTGCTGGGTGGCGATGTGCACCCGTTCCCGTTCTTCTTCGGGCCTGCCGCGCTCGAGGTAGGGCCGGAGGACGTTGGCGGCGAACAGCTCGCGGAGTTCGACGGCGATCTGCGAGGTGTGCTGTTCAACGATGTCCTTGGCTTCGAGCAGCATCCCCTGCGGCAGGTCGAGGTCGAGGATCTGCAGTCCGACGCCGAGCATGGCGGAGTTGGACAGCCGCACCGTGGTGAGCTCGTCGTCGAGCGCTCGCAGGATGCCGAGGGAGATGAGCTTGCCGACGAGGTCGTCGTCGAGCTGCCGCCCGGCGCGCTGGCTGAGTTCGTGCCGGGTGAGGTCTTCGCTCTGGTCGCTGGTCCACGGCGCGAGCAGCGCGCGGTGCAGGGCGAGGTCTTCGGCGGTGGCGTCGTCGGGGATCCGCTCCAGGTGCCGTTCGATGGCGGAGAGGGTGAACCCGAGGGCCTGGAGCTCGCGGATGAGGTCGAGCCGGGCCAGGTGGTCGCCGCCGTAGAGGCCGAGCCGCCCGCGCAGCCGGGGCGGGGGGAGCAGGCCGCGGGACGCGTAGAAGCGAACGGTGCGCACGGTGACGCCGGCGCGCGCGGCCAATTCGTCGATGGTGAGCTCTTCGTCCGCGGTTCGGAGCATGGTCGGGGAGCCTACTCCTTGACCGCTGTGACACCAGCGATGTAACACTGATTGCGTCGCGACACGGTGTCGTGCGCGGTGTGCGGCCGCTGGCGGAGAGGTGCAGGCGTGACGGCAGAAGGCGACGGCCCCCTCGCGGGCCTGCGGGTGGTGGAGCTGGCGGGCCTGGGACCGGCCCCGTTCTGCGGAATGCTGCTGGCGGATCTGGGCGCGGACGTGGTCCGCGTCGGCCGTCCCGGCGGCGAGCCGGGCGAGCACGACCTGCTGGACCGCGGCAAGCGCGCGCTCTCGGTGGACCTCAAGCACGAGCAGGGCCCGGCGACGGTGCTGGCGCTGGTCGACCGCGCCGACGTGCTCATCGAGGGCTTCCGGCCGGGCGTCGCGGAACGCCTCGGCGTGGGGCCCGAGCAGTGCTGGGAGCGGAACCCGAAGCTGGTGTTCGGCCGGATGACCGGCTGGGGCCAGGACGGGCCGCTGGCGCAGACCGCCGGCCACGACATCGGCTACATCGCGTTGAGCGGGATGCTGCACGCCATCGGCCGCAGCGGCGGCCCGCCGCAGGTCCCGGCGAACCTGCTGGGCGACTTCGGCGGCGGCGCCCTGTACTTGGCGGTGGGCGTGCTGTCCGCGGTGCTGAACGCGCGCAGCACCGGGCAGGGCCAGGTCGTCGACGCGTCCATCGTGGACGGTGCCGCGCACCTGGGTTCGATGCTGTTCGGGTTCGCCGCGGCCGGGGCGTGGCAGGAGCGGCGCGGCACGAACCTGCTGGACACCGGTGCCCCGTACTACGACGTGTACGAGACCTCGGACGGCGAGCACATGGCGGTCGGCGCGCTGGAGCCGAAGTTCTACGCCGAACTCCTCGCGCGCCTCGGCCTCGACGACGTGCCGGACCGCGACGATCCGGCGAACTGGCCCGCGCTGCGCGAGCGCTTCACCGAGGTCTTCGCGGGCCGCACCCGCGCCGAGTGGACCGAGGTCTTCGACGGCTCGGACGCCTGCGTCGCCCCCGTGCTGCCGATGAGCGAAGCCCGGCAGCACCCGCACGTGCAGGCCCGCGGCACACTGCCCAGCCCCGGTGGCGTGCTGCAGCCGGCGCCCGCCCCGCGGTTCTCCCGCACCCCGAGCGCACCGCCGCGCCCGGTGCCCTCCCCGGACACCGCGGTGCTCGCCGACTGGCAGGTGCCCGCCGCGGCCGACCTGCTGGCGTCCGGCGCGATCCACCAGGCCCGAGAGGAAGCGTGACCCGCATGCGCAGGGAACTGTTCGAAGCCGAGCACGAGGCGTTCCGCGAGAGCGCGAAAGCGTTCATTGCCAAGGAGCTCGTCCCGCACCAGGAGGAGTGGGAGGCCGCGGGCGTCGTCAGCCGCGAGGCGTGGCTGGCCGCCGGTGAGCAGGGGCTGCTCGGCATCGCCGCCGACGAGACCTACGGCGGCGGGGGAGTCGACGACTTCCGGTTCAACGTCGTGTTCGACGAAGAGCTCGTCAACGCGGGCATCAACGGCTTCGGCGTGCCCGTGCACACCGACATCAACCTGCCCTACCTGACCCGGCTGGCCACCGAGGAGCAGAAGCGGCGTTGGCTGCCCGGCTTCTGCACCGGCGAGATCATCAGCGCCATCGCCATGACCGAACCCGGCGCGGGCAGCGACCTGCAGGGCATGCGCACCACCGCGGTCCGCGACGGCGACCACTACGTGCTCAACGGGCAGAAGACGTTCATCTCCAACGGCATCAACGCCGACCTGGTGATCGTCGCCGCCCGCACCGACCCGGACGCGGGCGCGCAGGGCATCAGCCTGCTCGTCGTCGAGCGCGGCATGGACGGCTTCGAACGCGGCCGCAACCTGGACAAGATCGGCCAGAAGTCGCAGGACACCGCCGAGCTGTACTTCAACGACGTGCGGGTGCCCGTGGCGAACCTGCTCGGCGAAGAAGGCCAGGGCTTCATCTACCTGATGCAGAACCTGCCGCAGGAACGGCTGTCCATCGCCGTCGCGGCCGCCGCCAGCGCCGAGAAGGTCCTGGAGATCACCAAGCAGTACTGCCGGGACCGCACCGCCTTCGGCCGCCCCATCGGCAAGTTCCAGAACACCCGCTTCGAACTCGCCGAGATGGCCACCGAGGTGCAGATCGGCCGCGTCTTCACCGACCGTTGCGTCGCCGACCACGTCCGCGGTGAACTGAGCGTGGAACACGCCGCCATGGCCAAGTGGTGGCTCACCGAGATGAACAAGCGCGTCGTGGACCGCTGCCTGCAGCTGCACGGCGGCTACGGCTACATGCTGGAATACCCCGTCGCGAAGGCGTTCCTCGACTCGCGCGTGCAGACCATCTACGGCGGCACGACCGAGATCATGAAGGAGATCGTGGGGCGCTCGCTGGGGATCTGACTCACGAGAGGTGCGGCATGGACTGGATGGTCACCCCCGCGGCGTACCGGGCGCTGTCCGACGTGCTGCCCTCGACGCTCGCCGCGCTCGGCACCGCCGGGTTCACCGACGTGCTCGGGATCCCGCGGTGCCGATCGGCGGCGGTGCTGCTCGTCGACGGGCTCGGCTGGTCGCTGCTGCGCGAGCACGCCGCCGACGCGCCGGTGCTCAACTCGCTGGCAACCGGGGCACCGCTCGTCGCAGGCTTCCCCACCACCACCGCCACCAGCATCACCTCGCTCGGCACCGGGCGGCGCGCCGGTGAGCACGGCATCGTCGGCTACACCTTCGCCGAACCCTCCGGCGGCCTGCTGTACCCGCTGGCCTGGGCGAGCCGCGGTGCCGACGGCCGGCGGCGCGGCCTGCTCGACGAGTGGCCGCCCGAAACCGCCCAGCCCACCCCGACCGCGCTGGAACGCGCCGCCGCGGCGGGCGTGACCGTGCGCTCGGCGGCCCCCGCCGATTTCGCGGGTAGCGGGCTGACCAGGGCCGCGCTGCGCGGCGGGGAGTTCCGCGGCGTGCACGCGCTCGGCGACCTCGGCGCGGAACTGCTCACCGCGCTCGCTGATCCCGGGCCCGCGCTGTGCTACGGCTACCACGGCCACCTCGACCTCGTCGGCCACGTGCACGGGCCCGGTTCGCTGCCCTGGCGGATCCAGCTCGCCCAGGTGGACCGGCTCGTCGACTCGGTGCTGCAGCGGCTGCCCGCCGAATCGGTGCTGCTCGTCGTCGCCGACCACGGCATGGTCCCCGTCGACCCGGCCGACACCGTCGACGTGGACGCCGACCCCGCGCTGCGGTCGGGGCTGCGGCTCATCGGCGGCGAACCCCGCGCCCGCCACCTGTACCCGCTGCCCGGGGCACGCGACGACGTGCTGCACACCTGGCAGGACGCGCTGGGGGAGCGCGGCACCGTCGTGACCCGCGACCAGGCCGTCGACGAGGGGTGGTTCGGGCCCGTCGTCACCGACGAGGTGCTGCCGCGCATCGGCGAGGTCCTCGCGCTGGCCCGCGACGGCGCGATCATCCGGTCCGCGGCCGAGCCCGGCGAATCCGCGCTGCGCGGCCAGCACGGCTCGCTGACCGCGGCCGAACAGCACGTCCCGCTGCTCATCGCGCAGGGGTGAGCGAGGCGATCCGGGGCGCGGTCGCGTTCGGGCGGTCACCGGGAGGGAACACGTCCCGCGGTCGGGGGAGGCGGTGCCCGGCGGTGCCGCCCAGCCGGGGCAGGTCCTGGCGGGCGGCGTCCCCGCGTCCCCGCGTCGCGCTCATCGGCCTCGCGTACGCGTGTTGCGCGCTCGCCGGTCCAGCTTCGCGGGTCCAGCGCTCTCGGTCTCGGGTCTGCCGGTCTCGCGTACGCGTGTTGCGCGCTCGCCGGTCCAGCGCTCTCGGTCCCGCGTACGCGCGTTCAGCGCACGTCGGTCCAGCGTTCGCCGGTCTCGGGTCCGCGCGTTCCTGGCCTGTCGGTCCGGCGCTCGCCGGGTCCGCGGCTCGTCGGTTCAGCGGAGGAAGGAATCGCGCGAGAAGTCCTCGTCGCCGGGGGTGTCGTCGCGGCGGGGCCGGTTCGGGCGGGACGGCTGAGCGGGCCGCCCGGCCGCGGGCGGCGCCTGCCGTGGCGCGGTGTCCGCCGCGTCGTCGTTCTCGGCGGGCGGCTGCGCGCCGTGCGCCTGGTAGGCCTCGCGGAACTGCTCGGCCCGATCGCCCAGCACCGGTTCCACGGTGGCGTTCATCGCCTCCGCCGCCTGCTGGGTGGCCTGCCGGATGGTCCGCACGATCGCCTGCTGCAGCTCGGTGTGCGAGCGGCGCATCGCCTCCGGGCTCAGCCGCAGGTCCAGCACCGCACCGGACGGGGCGACGGTCACGGTGACCGCGCCGTCCTGGCTGCGCGCTTCGCCGCGGATCTCGCCCATCTTGTCCTTGAGCTGCGCCGCGGCCGCCGCCTGCTCCTCGAAGCGGGACAACATCTCCCGGACGCGCTGCTGGGCACTGGACATGAAAAATCTCCCCGACTTCGAACGTTTTCGGAGAGCGTAGCCAGTGCTCGCCGCGCGCCGCGGAGGTTCCGCGATCTCCGGTGCGCGAGGCCCGTCCGGGGTGGTGACGAGGAGCACAATGAAGGTGTCGCGACACCTCGCCGGCCTCTTGTATCCATGCGGTGCGGCACTTAAGGTTCCCGGTAGTCGGAATGCTGTTTCCGTATAGTGAAATCCTCAGTGGTGAGGAGGCGTGCCCATGACCACCACCAGCGCCACGACCGCACCCGACCTCGACCGGCTCGTGCGACACCTGCGCGCCGCGCTGCCCGAACGCGCGGTGATCACCGACCCGCAACGGCTCCGCACCTACGAGTGCGACGGGCTCGCCAGCCACCGCGTCGTGCCCGCCGTCGTCGTGCTCCCCGAAACCACCGAGCAGGTCCAGCGGGTCGTCGCCGCCTGCGCCGAACAGCAGGTGCCGTTCGTCGCCCGCGGCTCCGGCACCGGCCTGTCCGGCGGCGCCCTCCCGCACGCCGACGGCGTCCTCATCGTCACCGCCAAGATGCGCCGCATCCTCGACGTGGACATCGCGAACGAACGCGCCGTCGTCGAACCCGGCGTCATCAACCTCGACGTCACCCGCGCCGCCGCCCCGCACGGCTACTACTTCGCCCCCGACCCCTCCAGCCAGCAGGTGTGCTCGGTCGGCGGCAACGTCGCCGAGAACTCCGGCGGCGCGCACTGCCTCAAGTACGGGTTCACCACCCACCACGTCCTGGGCCTCCAGGTGGTGCTGCCGGACGGCGAACTCGTCGAACTCGGCGGCAGCGCCCGCGAAGAACCCGGCTACGACCTGCTCGGCGCCTTCATCGGCAGCGAAGGAACCCTCGGCGTCGTCACCCGCATCACCGTGCGGCTGATGCGCGCACCCGAAACCGTGCAGACCCTGCTCGCCGGGTTCCGCGGCACCGACGACGCGGGCGCCGCCGTCTCCGCCATCATCAGCGCCGGAGTCACCCCCGCCGCCATCGAGATGATGGACGCGCTCGCCATCGAAGCCGCCGAACAAGCCGTCCACTGCGGATACCCCGACGGCGCGGGCGCCGTCCTCGTCGTCGAACTCGACGGGCCCGCCGCGGAAGTCGAGCACACCTTCGCCGAAGTGACCCGGTACTGCGAACAGCACGGCGCCTTCGAGATCCGCGTCGCCGCCGACGACCAGGAACGCGCCATGATCTGGAAGGGCCGCAAATCCGCGTTCGCCGCCGTCGGCCGCATCAGCCCCGACTACATCGTCCAGGACGGAGTGATCCCGCGGACCGCGCTGCCCGAAGTGCTCGGCCGCATCGCCCGCCTCTCCGCCGAATCCGGCGTCCGCGTCGCCAACGTCTTCCACGCCGGGGACGGGAACCTGCACCCGCTCGTGCTCTTCGACGACGCCGAAGACGGCGCCGCCGAACGCGCCGAAGCCGTCTCCGGCGCCATCCTCGACCTGTGCATCGAGCACGGCGGCTCCATCACCGGCGAACACGGCGTCGGCGCCGACAAGGTCAAGTACATGGGGCGCATGTTCACCGACGACGACCTCGACACCATGCAACTCGTGCGGTGCGCGTTCGACCCCGGCGGGATCTGCAACCCCGGCAAGGTGTTCCCCACCCCGCGGCTGTGCGGCGAAGTCCCCGGCCCCCGCCGCGGCGTGCACCCGCTGACCGAAGCAGGATTGGCGGACCAGTTCTGATGACCACCAGCGCCGCCCTCCACGACCGGCTCGGCGACCGGCTCCGCGACGCCACCGACCACGACGAGATCGCCGGCGTCCGGCCCCGCTGGGTCGTCACCGCCGCCGACACCGCCGACGTCGCCGCGACCCTGCGTGCCGCCGCCGAGCACGACCTCACCGTCGTGCCCCGCGGCTCCGGCAGCAGGCTCGACTGGGGACCGGCACCCACCTCCGCCGACCTGCTGCTCGACCTGGCCCCCTGCGCCGGCGTCCTCGACCACGCCGCGGGCGACCTCGTGCTCAGCGCCCGCGCCGGAACCCCGCTGCGCACCCTGCACGACACCGCCGCCGCAGCGGGACAACGGCTGCCCATCGACCCGCCGCAGGACACCGCCACCGCGGGCGGCGTCGTCGCCACCGGAACCTCCGGGCCCGCCCGGCACTTCTACGGCGGCGTCCGCGACCTGCTCATCGGCATCACCGCGGTCCTCGCCGACGGCACCACCGCCACCTCCGGCGGCCACGTCGTCAAGAACGTCGCGGGCTACGACCTCGGCAAGCTCTACACCGGATCCCTCGGCACCCTCGGCGTCATCACCGAAGTCGTGTTCCGGCTGCACCCCCTCGCCGCCGAACACCGCTGGATCAGCAGCACCACCGACGACCCCGGCGACGCCGCCACCATCGTCGACACCCACCGGCACGGCCAAGCCGTGCCCACCGCCATCGAACTCGACCGGCCCCGGCCCGGCGGGCCCATCACCATCATCGCGCAGCTCGAAGGCCGGCCCGACGCCACTCACGAACGCGCCGAGCACCTCGCCCGCGCCGTCGGCGGCACCGTCCACGACCACGCACCCCCCTGGTGGGGCGAGCACCCCTTTCCCGCCGACGGCACCGGGCTGCGCATCGGCACCGAACCCGCCGCGCTCGCCGACCTGCTCCGCGCGGCCGACCGGGCCGCCGCCACCACCGCGCTGCCCCTCGCGCTGCGCGGCGCCGCCGGGCTCGGCGTCCTGCACGCCGGACTCCCCGGCACCGCCGACGCCCAGGCCACGACCGAACTCGTCACCGCCCTGCGCGCACTCCCCGGCTACACCGCGCTCGAACGCGGCACCCCCGCCGTCCGCGCCGCCCTCGACCCCTGGGGGCCACGACCCGCCGCACGCGTCGCACTAGACCGGCGGCTCAAGGACCACTTCGACCCCGGACACCGACTCGCCCCCGGCCGCGATGCGGGAGGACACCGATGACCGACACCGAACCCGACGACGTGCTGCGCGGCGGAGCGTTCGACGCGCTGCACCCGCCGCAACGCGAACTCGTCGACGACTGCGTCCACTGCGGATTCTGCCTGCCCAGCTGCCCCACCTACGACTTGTGGGGCGAAGAGATGGACTCGCCCCGCGGCCGCATCTACCTCATGAAGGAAGGCCTCGAAGGCGAACCCATGACCGACACCATGGTCGGCCACATGGACAACTGCCTCGGCTGCATGGCCTGCGTCAGCGCCTGCCCCTCCGGCGTCCGGTACGGCACCCTCATCAACGACACCCGCGCCCAGATCGAACGCAACCACACCCGCGGACGCTGGGAGAAGCTCCTGCGCACCGCGATCTTCACCCTCTTCCCGCACCCGCGCAGGCTCCGCGCGCTCCGCGGCCCCCTCGCCCTCTACCAACGGCTCCGCATCGGACGACTGCTGCGCCGCACCGGGATCACCGACGCACTGCCACCGCACCTGCGCGCCATGGAATCCCTCGCGCCGCCCATCACCCGGGCACCCCGCCTCGGCCACCGCGTGCCCGCCCGCGGACCACGCCGCGCCACCGTCGGCATGATCACCGGCTGCGTGCAGAGCGCCTTCTTCCCCGACGTCAACGCCGCCACCGCCCGCGTCCTCGCCGCCGAAGGCTGCGACGTCGTCATCCCGCCCGCCCAGGGCTGCTGCGGTGCGCTCAGCGAGCACTCCGGACGCGAGACCGAAGCCGCCGCCTTCGCCCGCAACCTGCTCGACACCTTCGACCGCGCCCGCGTCGACCACATCGTCATCAACTCGGCGGGCTGCGGCTCCACCCTCAAGGACTACCCGCACCTGCTCCGCGACGACCCCAGCTACGCCGCCAAGGCCGAACGGTTCGCCGCCCGCGTCCGCGACATCACCGAGCTCCTCACCGAACTCGGACCCGCCGCCACCCGGCACCCGCTGCCCACCACCATCGCCTACCACGACGCCTGCCACCTCAGCCACGGCCAAGGCATCCGGCGGCAACCCCGCGACCTGCTGCGCGACATCCCCGGGCTCGAACTCCGCGAAATCGACCGCGGCGAACTGTGCTGCGGATCCGCAGGCGTTTACAACCTGCTCCAACCCGACGCCGCCCGCGAACTCGGCGACCGCAAAGCCGGCCACGTGCACGACACCGGTGCGCAACTGCTCGTCACCGCCAACCCCGGGTGCTCCATGCAGATCCGCGCCGCGCTCGAACGACGCGGCGAAGCGATGCCGATGGCGCACACCGTGCAGGTGCTGGACGCGGCGATCCGGGGGGTGGGGGTGGCGGGGTTGCTCCGGGCCTGACGGCGGCTGGGGTGACCGGAAGGTTCCCTTCGTCGCAGGGGTGATCGGAAGGTTCCCTTCATCGCAGGAGCCGACCCGGAGCGCGCCGGGCGGTTCCGGTGACAGGAAGGTTCCCTTCATCGCACCCGTGACAGAAAGGTTCCCTTGCTCGCACCGGTGACAGGAAGGTTCCCTTGCTCGCACCGGCGGCCGTGAGTCCGCATCGGACACCGCAGTCAAGGCGCTGAGCGCACCCCGCGGCGGCGCCGGACGGAGCTACCCGAGCCGGTCGTGCGCGGTTATCGTCGCCGTCTCGGCACGTTGGCCTCCGCCACGAAGGAGTGGTCGTGTACCAACAGATCCTGGCCCCGCTGTTCGGCTCGCTCGGCTGGAGCGCCCTCGCGGCCGCCCTGCCGCTGCTGGTCCTGTTCGCCCTGCTGGGCATCGTGCGCATGACGGCGTGGAAGGCCTCGCTCGTCGCACTTGCCATCGCGCTGGCGGTGGCGGTGTTCGTGTACCCGATGCCGGTCGACCAGGCGCTGCTGTCCGCCGTGCTCGGCGCGGCGTTCGGCTTCTTCCCGATCCTGTGGATCGTGATCAACGCGATCTGGATCTACCAGATGACCGTGACCACCGGGCACTTCGACGTGCTGCAGCGGAGCTTCTCGCGGGTCAGCGGGGACCGGCGGATCCAAGCGATGATCATCGCGTTCTGCTTCGGCGCCCTGCTCGAGGCGCTCGCGGGCTTCGGAACCCCGGTCGCGATCACCACGGTGATGCTGCTGGCGCTGGGGATCAGCCCGATGACCTCGGCCGTCGTGGCGCTCGTCGCGAACACCGCGCCCGTCGCCTACGGCGCGCTCGCCTCCCCGCTGGTCACGTTGGCCAGCGTCACCGAACTGCCGCTGGACGAACTCGGGGCCATGACGGGCAGGCAGACGCCGGTGCTCGCGCTCGTCGTGCCGATGGTGCTCGTCGGCATCATCGACGGAGTGCGGGGTGTGCGGGAAACCCTCCCGGCGACCCTCACCTGCGGTATCACCTTCGCCGTCGCCCAGTTCGCCGCCGCCAACTACCTGTCGGTGCCGCTGACCGACATCATCGCCGCACTGCTGGCGGCCGGGGCGACCGTGCTGCTGCTGCGGGTGTGGACGCCGCGCGGCGCCGAACCTCCCGCCTCCGGCGGGACCGACGGGCGTGCCGACGTGCTCCGGGCCTACGCGCCCTACCTGATCATCATCGCGGTGTTCGTCGTCGCCCAGCTCGGTGCCGTCGCCGACCTGCTCGAGGCCGTCACGGTCAAGTTCGGCTGGCCCGGCCTCGACATCCGCGACGCGGGCGGGGACGCGCTGTCGCTCACCGAGTTCAAGCTGAACTGGCTGTCCAGTGCCGGATCGTTGCTGCTGATCGCCGGGCTGATCACCATTCCGGTGATCGGGATCCGGGCGCGGGACGCGCTCGGTCGCTACGGCGCCACCTACCGGCAGCTCGCCTGGCCGATCGTCACCGTGATGACGGTGCTCGCCATCGCCTACGTCATGAACACCTCGGGGCAGACCGCGACCCTCGGCACCTGGATGGCCGCGACCGGCGGGCTGTTCGCGTTCCTGTCGCCGATCCTCGGCTGGCTCGGCGTCGCCGTCACCGGCTCCGACACCTCGTCGAACTCGCTGTTCGGGGCGTTGCAGGTGACCGCCGCCGAACAGGCCGGCATCGAACCGATGCTGGCGGCCGCGGCCAACGGGTCCGGGGGAGTGCTCGGCAAGATGATCTCCCCGCAGAACCTGGCGATCGCCGCGGGCGCCGTCGGCATGGCCGGTCGCGAAGGCGACCTGTTCCGCCGGGTCCTGCCGTTCAGCCTCGGATTCCTGCTGCTGATGTGCGTGCTGGTGGCGCTGCAGGCGACGCCGGTGCTGTCCTGGATGACCTGAGCGGGGGAACCTTCCGGTCACCCCTGCGAAGAAGGGAACCTTCCGGTCGCGGCACCCCTCCCGCCTGCGCCGAACGGGCTGCGAGCAAGGGAACCTTTCTGTCACCGGTGGCAGAAAGGTTCCCTTCCTCGCACCCGCATGGCATTGACTGTGACAGTTCTGGTGTCACACTCTGGATGGAGAACCAGGCCGCAACGAGGAGGCACGTCGCCCATGTCCGAGGCGCTCGTCTACGAAGCGATCCGCACCCCGCGCGGTCGCGGCAAGAAAACCGGCTCGCTGCACGGGACCAAACCGATCAGCCTCGTCGTCGGACTCGTCGACGAACTCCGCAGGCGTCACCCGGGCCTCGACCCCGAGCTGATCGACGACCTCGTGCTCGGCGTCGTCTCCCCGATGGGCGACCAGGGCGGCGACATCGCCAAGACCGCCGCGCTCGCCGCCGGCCTGCCCGACACCGTCAGCGGCGTCCAGCTCAACCGCTTCTGCGCCTCCGGGCTCGAAGCCGTCAACGTCGCCGCCCAGAAGGTCCGCTCCGGCTGGGAGGACGCCGTCCTCGCCGGTGGCGTCGAATCCATGTCCCGGGTGCCGATGGGCTCCGACGGCGGCGCCTGGGCGATGGATCCCGAGACGAACTTCGACACATCCTTCGTGCCGCAGGGCATCGGCGCC
>NZ_JBEYUS010000049.1:0-49713 GCF_040643635.1 Saccharopolyspora sp. NPDC047091 | reverse complement strand
CTCACCGCGGTCCCGCTCGCGGTGGTTCTGCCAGTCGTGGTCCCGCCAGTCGTGGTCCTGCCAGCCCGGGTACTGCTGGTCCGGCTGGGACGAGAACCCCTGCGGATGGCCCTGCGCCACCCTCGGATGCCCGCCCGGCCCCCACTCCGGCGACGATCCCGACGGCTCGACCGGCGAGTGCGGACCCTGCGGCGGAACGCTCACGAAGACACAACTCCTAAATGATCTACGTCCGAGCGAAACCTAGCCGACGCCCGCGCGCGCCACGCAGGAACCGGGGGAAACGTTTCCAGAACCGTTCGGTTCCGACATCGCGGACGCCGCACCCGGGCGCGCCCGCGGCGGTGGAATACTGGAGCCCGGCCCGACCGTTGTCCCCGCAGGCCGATCACCTGCGCAAAGAGCCGCCCAGCCCGAGGAGCCGCACCCGTGACCGACGGACCGCTCATCGTCCAGTCCGACAAGACCCTGCTGCTCGAAGTCGATCACGCCCAGGCCGACGAAGCCCGCGGCGCCATCGCCCCGTTCGCCGAGCTGGAACGCGCCCCCGAGCACGTGCACACCTACCGGATCACGCCGCTGGCGCTGTGGAACGCGCGCGCCGCGGGGCACGACGCCGAGCAGGTGGTGGACGGCCTGGTCCGGTTCTCCCGCTACCCGGTGCCGCAGCCGCTGCTGGTGGACATCGTCGAGACGATGGGCCGGTTCGGCCGGTTGCAGCTCGCCCAGGACCCCGCGCACGGACTGGTGCTGATCTCGCTGGATCGCGCGGTGCTCGAAGAGGTGCTGCGGAACAAGAAGGTGCAGCCGATGCTCGGCGCGCGCATCGACGACGACACCGTCGCGGTGCACCCCAGCGAGCGCGGCAGGCTCAAGCAGCTACTGCTCAAGATCGGCTGGCCCGCCGAGGACCTCGCCGGTTACGTGGACGGCGAAGCGCACCCGATCGAGCTGAACCAGGACGGCTGGACCCTGCGCGACTACCAGCGCCAAGCGGTGCAGTCGTTCTGGGCGGGCGGCTCCGGCGTGGTCGTGCTGCCCTGCGGCGCGGGCAAGACCCTCGTCGGCGCGGCCGCCATGGCCGAAGCGGGCGCCACCACGCTGATCCTGGTCACCAACACCGTCGCGGGCAGGCAGTGGAAGCGGGAGCTGATCGAGCGCACCTCGCTGACCGAGGAGGAGATCGGCGAGTACTCCGGCGAGAAGAAGGAGATCCGCCCGGTCACCATCGCCACCTACCAGGTGATCACCCGCAAGTCGAAGGGCGAGTACAAGCAGCTGGAGCTGTTCGACTCCCGCGACTGGGGCCTCGTCGTCTACGACGAGGTGCACCTGCTGCCGGCGCCGGTGTTCCGGATGACCGCGGACCTGCAGTCCCGCCGCCGCCTCGGCCTCACCGCCACGCTGGTGCGCGAGGACGGCCGGGAGGGCGACGTGTTCTCGCTGATCGGGCCGAAGCGGTTCGACGCGCCGTGGAAGGACATCGAGGCGCAGGGCTGGATCGCGCCCGCCGACTGCGTCGAGGTGCGGGTGACGCTCACCGACGACGAGCGGCTGCGGTACGCGACCGCGGAAGCCGAGGAGCGCTACAAGCTGTGCTCCACCGCCCGTACCAAGGCGCCCGTGGTGCGCGCCATCCTCGACCAGCACCCCGGCGAGCCGGCGCTGGTCATCGGCGCCTACCTGGAGCAGCTGCACGAGCTCGGCGAGGCGCTGGACGCGCCGATCATCGAGGGCTCCACGAAGAACAAGGAGCGGGAGAAGCTGTTCGACGCGTTCCGCCGCGGCGAGATCTCCCGGCTGGTGGTGTCGAAGGTCGCGAACTTCTCCATCGACCTGCCGGAGGCCTCGGTGGCGGTGCAGGTGTCCGGCACCTTCGGGTCCCGCCAGGAGGAGGCGCAGCGGCTCGGCCGGTTGCTGCGGCCGAAGGCGGAGCGCAAGCAGGCGCACTTCTACTCGGTGGTCTCGCGCGACACGCTGGACACCGATTACGCGGCGCACCGGCAGCGGTTCCTCGCCGAGCAGGGCTACGCGTACCGCATCGTCGACGCCGACGACCTGCTCGGGCCGGCCCTGCCGGACGTCGGTCCGCATGGCGGCTGAGCCCCGGGACCACGGGCGTCGCCGGTCGGCTGATCGGTTGCGGTACCCGCCGCCGGCGCCGCGGAGCGAGGTCGTATTTTCGACGTCGTCGGTGAAACTGCCCGTGCCCCTCGCGGCACCGGTTACCGTTGCGACAGCACACGCAGCACTGGAGATCGGATGACCACCGAGAAGCACAACACCGCGATGGGTGGTGCGCACCGGTTCATCGGGCTGGCGGAGAACCTCGAACGTCACGCGGGCACCCCGACGGCCGCGGAGCCGCCCAACGTGCGCGGCGAGAACCGCGGCTACGGGCTGGTGTTCTTCCACTTGGAGCAGTACCACCTGAGCACCGTGATCAGCTCGGGGCTGCGGTTCCAGCCGCTGGGCGCGGATCCGGCGCAGGAATTGGCGTGCACCGTCTACAAGGAGCAGGCGGAGGCGGCCCGCCACCTGGTGGACGTGACGTCGGAGCTGCTGGTGCAGAGCGGCACGCACCTGGTCCCGGACCAGATCGTGCCGAACGAGGCGCCACTGCTGCCCGACACCGAGTTCTACGGGGTGCTGGCGAGCGGGCATCCGCTGTTCCCGCCGGAGTTCACCCGCTTCACCGATCCCGAGGGCATCGAGCAGCTGCAGGTGTACACGCTGCTGCCGGTCACCTTGGGCGAGCTGAACTACATCCTCGACAACGGAGTGACCGCGCTGCGCCAGCAGTGGGCCCGGTTCGAGGTCGACGTGTTCGACCTCGGCCGCCCCAGCGTCGCCTGACGCGCGCCGGTTCCCCGCACGCACCGGCCACCCGCGGAGGTGGCCGGTGCTTCGCGTCGTGACCGGTGCAGGAACACCTGCACCGCCCGCGACGTCATTGCACGTGCGTCCCGCTGCCCGCACGGGGCACCGGGACGACGATGTGCGCGACAGGACGCCGTGGTGACGGCCGAGCGGAAGGACCGAACATGACCGCGAACGGGGCGACGATCAGCCTGGCCGAGCTCGACGCGGTCCGCGTGTACGGCCTGCCGATGCGCACCCGGTTCCGCGGCATCACGCGCAGGCACGGGGTGCTGCTCGGCGGCCCGGCGGGCTGGGGCGAGTTCTGCCCGTTCGAGGACTACACCGACGCCGAATCCGTGCCGTGGCTGGCCGCCGCCCTGGAGTCCTGCGCGGGCGACTGGCCGGAGCCGGTGCGCGACGAGATCCCGGTGAACTGCACGGTCCCCGCGGTCGGCGCCGAACAGGCGCACGCCATCGCCGCCGCCTCCGGCTGCACCACCGCGAAGGTGAAGGTCGCCGAACGCGGCCAAGATCCCGGCGACGACCTCGAACGGGTCGCCGCCGTCCGGGACGCGCTCGGCCCGTCCGCCGCGATCCGCGTCGACGCCAACGCGGCCTGGGACGTGGACACCGCCGTCGCCCGCATCGCCGAACTGGACCGCGCCGCGGGCGGCCTGGAGTACGTGGAGCAGCCGAGCCCGACGATCGACGACCTCGCCGCCGTCCGCCGCAAGGTGCGGGTGCGCATCGCCGCCGACGAATCCATCCGCCGCGCCGAGGACCCGATGAAGGTCGCGGTCGCCGGAGCCGCCGACGTGGCCGTGCTCAAGGCCGCACCGCTCGGCGGGGTGCGGCGGGCCCTGCAGGTCGCCGAGGCCTGCGGCCTGCCCTGCGTGGTGTCCTCCGCCGTGGAGAGCAGCGTCGGGCTCGCCGCGCAGCTCGCGCTGGCCGGGGCGCTGCCGGAGCTGCCGTTCGCCTGCGGGCTCGGCACCCTGTCGCTGCTCGACGGCGACGTGGTCAGCGACTCGCTGCTGCCGCGCGACGGGGTGCTCCCGGTGCCGCGCCGCGCACCGCAGCCCGACCCGGCCCGGGTCGCGGCCGCCACGCCCACCGCCGACGACCAGCGCCGCTGGCTGGACCGCCTGGTGCGGGTGCACGCGCTGCTCGCCGCCCGGTGACCCGCCCTCCGAGCCGGAGCCGCGACCTGGTGGTTGGCTAGCGGCATGGAGCGCACTTCTCCCCCGCTGACCGACCTGGTCCGCCGGTGGCAGCACGGGTGGGGCGTCGCGTGCGGGCTCTCCCCCGCCGACGAGGCGGACGGCGCGCTGCACGTGCTGTCCGGCAAACCCGGCAGGAACCTGGAGAGCATCGTGCTCGACGCCGACGGGAACCCCGGCTCGTTGCGCCTGCACGCCGCGCAGGTCGCCGGCTCACCGCACCCCGACTGGCTGACCGTGCCGACCACCGACCCCGCGGCCGTCGAGGACGTGCTCAGCTCCGAAGGGCTGCGGCTCGCGCCCGCCCGCGAGCACTTCATGACCACCGACCTCACCGCGCACCCGCAGCGGACCGCGGGCGCCCGGTACGCCGTGGACCTGGTGCGGGAAGGCCCGATCCTCGCCGCCCGCATCACCGACGAGCACGGCGATCCCGCGGCGCACGGCGTGATGGTGGTGCACGGGGACGTGGCCGTCGCGCACAACATCGCCACCTACCGCGCGCACCGCAGGCGCGGCCTCGGCGGAGCGCTGATGAGCGCGCTGGTCCGGGAGTCGGTGCTGCTCGGCGCGAGCACCGGACTGCTCACCGCGAGCAAGCAGGGCCACCACCTCTACACCGCGCTCGGCTGGACCCGGCTGGCCGGAGTCGTCTCAGCGGGCACCCGCCGCTGACCTGGCACGGCACCCGGGTGGCGGAAACCTCGCCGCAGTCCGCGGTTCCCGGTCGGCGACCGAGCCGCCCGATCGACGGGTGCCGCCGCGGGTGCGCTGCGGTGCCCTCGCGAGGACGGCGAGTTCCCGGGCGGCCGCAGCCGATCTCGACGCACGGGAACTCGCGCGTGACAACAGCGGTCAGCCGCGGCGGCGGCGCAGCTTGCGCAGGAGCAGGACCGCGGCCAGAGCTGCGGCGGCGAGGGGCACCGCCCGCTTGAGCACCGGCTTGTCCGCGGTGCCGAGGAGGTCGACGGGTTCGTCCTGCGGGACCGGGGCGGCGGTGACCACGGCGTCCGCCCGGCTCGCGGAACCGTGCACGGCGGTGGTCGTGACGGCCACCGCGTCGGCGGGCGCGGTTCGCACCGCCGCGGCCGGCGAGGTGACCCGCCACGCCGGGTTGCGGCCGGAGGGGCGTTCGCCGTTGCTCGGGTGCCGGGAGCGGTCCGGCGAGCCGCGCCGCCCGGGTCCGTCCGGAGCCGGTGGCTCGGCACCGTCCGCGCTGCGGTCGTCGGGGCGCTGGTCGCCGGGGTTCCGGGCATCGGCGGGGTTCCGGGCATCGCCGGGATTCCGGACATCGGCGGAGTCCTGGGCATCGCCGGAGTCCTGGGCATCGCCGGAGTCCGCCGCGGCGGCGCGGTCCGGCGCGTTGCCGGGGGCCTGGGCATCGGCGCGGTCCCGGGCGTCGCCGGAGTCCCGGGCGTCCGCGGGGTCCGCCGCTCCTCCCGCCCGCTCGGCGTGGTCGGCACCGGCGCGCTCGGACTCCGGCCGGGCCGCCGCGGGGTCCTGCCCGGTGAGGCTGCGGGCCAGGTTCGCGGCGAACTGGTGCAGGACCTTGCCGACCACTTCGGACATCAGGCCGCGCCCCAGCTGCGCCGGTTTCCCGGTCACCTTCAGGTCGGTGTCCACCTGCGCCGTGGTGCCGCCGTCCGCTTCGGCGAGCGTCAGCGTCACCGTCGCCGCCGCGGTGCCGTTGCCCCGGAGGTCCGTGCCCGCGGCGTCGACCACGATGCGGCGCGCCGCCGCGTCGATCCGCTGGAACGAGCCGAAACCCTTGTACCGCAGGGAGATCGGCCCCAGCTTCACCGTCGCCGTGCCATTGAAGCGGTCGTCCTCGGAGGAGGTGAGCGTGGCACCGGGCATGCACGGGGCGACCTGCTCCGGGTCGATGATCGCCGGCCAGGCCACGTCGACCGGGACCGGAACGGTGAAGTGGTGCTGCAGCTGCACGGGACAGGTCCTCCTGGTAGATCGCCGCACTGCGTGCGGGGCGGTGCTCGGCGCTCCCGGTCGTCCGGCCGGGGACCTCCGCGCCAGTCTCCCCGCGCACGCCACCGCGCACCGGGAGGCCGGTGCACCCCGGGCGCGCCGACCCGTCCATTCCTACACCCGAGCGCCCCCGTCCACCGCCCGTCCGGCCCGCGGCCGACGGCCGTTCCCCCGCTCCCGGCGGACCGCGCCTTCGTCCTGCCGGCAGCGAACCCCCGAGCACCCGGCACCGCAGCGGGTTCGCAGCGCTTTCCTCGCGGGGACGCGTTGTCGCCTGTGGCGGAACCACCGGTGCAAACGATCCCGGAGCGAGGAAAGCGCCGACCGCCCAGCGGGTCTTGTTGGCCTCCCGTCAGCGGCGAAACCGCTGCGGTTCCGCCACCCGAGCACCACGCGGCAGAAGAGACAGGCAGTCGGCTCACCCCGAGGAAGGCGAACCGTCAGCCCAGCACCCCGTCCGGAGTCGCCTGCAGGGTGCCCACCTGGAGGCTCGTGACGGGGAGCAACGGGTACGGCTCCCCCGCCCCTTCGACCACGACCATGCTGTGGCCCGCGACGTCGTCGGGGGCCGCCTCGAACCCGACCGCGTTGAAGTCGGTCTCGCCGTACTCGGCGCGCACGCCGGCGTAGGCGGTCCCGCCGGGTGCCACCTCGTCGACCCCGGGCGGGCCGGGGACCTGGACGTAGTCGGTGGGCACGTCGATCGGCGTGCCCTTCGCGGTCTGCGGCGTCAAGCGCACCCAGCCGCCGACCTGGCAGGCCCGGTCCGAGGTGTTGCGCAGCTCCAGCAGGAACGAGCCCGGGTCGGCCTGCGCGCGCATCGTGACCGCGAAGTCCTCCCCGGAGCAGTTCGACGCCGCGGTGCCTCCAGCGGGCGGGTTCGCCGCCTCGGCCGCGACGGCCTGGCCGCCCCCGGCGAGCAGCAACGATCCGGCGCAGAGCGCGACGGCCGCAGTGGCGAGCTTCCGCTTCGGCATGCGTGGTATTCCCTTCCCGAGACTTCGCTTCCGGCCCGTAGGACGCACGGAGCGGCGCGGGGTTGTCCCGGGTGGGGAACGCCGCGGTCAGCGGTGGATGGGGCCTTCCGTCTCGGTGAGCCGGGCGCCGAGCCCGCCCCAGCGCAGCGCGATCAGCTCGGCGGCGATGGACACCGCGGTCTCCTCGGGAGTGCGGGCGCCGAGGTCGAGGCCGATCGGCGAGGACAACCGGGCCAGGTCGGCTTCCGGCACCCCGTTCTCCCGCAACCGCAGCATCCGGTCGTCGTGGGTGCGCCGCGAACCCATCGCGCCGACGTAGCCGAGCCGCTGCCGCAGCGCGATCTCCAGCACGGGCACGTCGAACTTCGGGTCGTGCGTCAGCACCATCACCGCGGTCCGCGCGTCCAGCCGCCCCGCATCGGCCTCCGCCTGGAGGTAGCGGTGCGGCCAGTCCACGACCACGTCGTCGACGCCGGGGAACCGGCTGCGGGTGGCGAACACGGGCCGCGCATCGCACACGGTGACCCGGTAGCCGAGGAACGAGCCGATGCGGGCCATCGCCGCGGCGAAGTCGATCGCGCCGAACACGAGCATCCGCGGCGGCGGTTCGAACGCGTTCACGAAGACCCGCATGCCTTCGCCGCGCCGCTGGCCTTGCGGCCCGTACTCGAGGACGCCGCTGCGCCCGCTGGCGAGCATGCCGCGGGCGTCGTCGGCGACGGCGGCGTCGGTCCGGTCGTCGCCGAGCCCGCCCGAGGTCCGCTCCGGCCACACCAGCAGGTGCGCACCGACCCGGGCCGGGTCGGGATGGTCCACGACGGTCGCGATCGCCACCGGTTCCTCGTCGCGCACCGACTTCACGACCACGTCGAAGTCGGGGAACGCGGCGCGGTCCACCCGTTCCACGAACACGTCGAGGATGCCGCCGCAGGTCAGTCCGACGGCGAACGCGTCGTCGTCGCTGACGCCGTAGCGCTGCAGCGCCGCCGGTTCGCCGTCGAGCACCGCGGTGGCCCGCTCGTACACGGCACCTTCCACGCAGCCGCCGGACACGCTGCCGACGGCCTCACCGCCCTGGGTGACCAGCATCGACGCGCCGGGCGGGCGCGGCGCGGACCGGAAGGTGGCGACCACGGTGCCGAGGCCGACCGCCTCCCCGGACTCCCACCGCTGGAACACCTCGTCGAGCACGTCACGCACGGCCCACCTCCACTGCACCTCGCCGCGTCATGGCCATCTCAGCACCCGGGGCGCCGATCGCATTCCCGTTGGGGCGGATCGAAGTCACATTCGTCCGGAGCCGCCGCGCGGTATCACCGACCGTCGCCGAACCGGCACGGAACGTTCTCGCGCCCACCGGCGGTGGACCCGCCGGGCCGCCCGATCGGGCACCACCCGTCCGGAAGGGCGACCGGTCAGGCCGCGGAGGGCCTGCGGATGTCGGTGAGGTCCACGTTCCGCTGCTCCCAGCGGTCGTAGAGGGCGTCCCGGCCGTAGCGGGCCACCAGCTGCGATTCGGCGCGGGTGACCGGCAGCAGCGTGATCAGCTGCAGCACCGGGCCGCCGTCCGCGTCCAGCAGCACGTCGAACTCGTCGGCCAGGTACGGGTGCGGGGCGGCGAGCGCGCCGGCGATCTCGGTCTCCGGCAGCAGCGCGCGGTCGTTCATGATCAGGGCGCCGTAGCCGACGCGGCTGTTCGATTCGGTGAACAGCTCGGCGACGACCGCCGTCAGGTGCCTGCCCAGGATCTCCTGGTCGGCGTGCACCGTGCACAGCACTTCCTGGGGCAGCGGGGCGCCCGCGGTGTGCTCGCGCAGGCCGCTGGTCAGCACCGACACGTACGGTCCGGAGTGGTGGTCGCAGTAGACGAGGTGGTAGGCGCGCTCGCGCCCGTCGGTGCCGCGGGAGTCCGCCCCGCGGACGGTGCCGACGTACTTCTCGACGTGCGCGGGGAACCCGCTGAACCGGCTCATGCCACCCCTTCCCTCGGAAGGCGATCATGCCACGGGCCGGGTGCCGGGCCGTCCGGGTGCGGGGCTTCCCGGAGGCGCGCGCCCCCGATGTCCGGGTGCGGCCCCGGGACTCCCCGGAGGCCCCGGGGACGCCCGGAGATCAGGCTGGTGGCATGACGGAGACGACGCACCAGCACACCACCGCGACCGACCCGGGCGGCGCCGCGACCGGGACCGCCACCGACCCGACCGGGCCCGCCACCGACTTCGCCGGGCCGACCGCCCACTTCGCCGGGTCGACCACGGACTCCGCAGGGCAGGCCACCGACTCCACCGCACAGGCAGAGCCCCGCCGGTTCCGCCGCCACCGCGACGGGATGATCGCCGGGGTGTGCGGCGGCGCGGCCGACCTGCTCGGCATCGACGCGACCCTGATCCGGGTCGGGCTGGTGGCGGCGACGATCCTCGGCTTCGGCACCGGAATCCTGCTCTACCTGGTCTGCTGGGTCCTGGTGCCGCAGGACTGAGCGGCGCCCGGCCGCGATCCGGCTACAGCTGCGGCGCCTGCCGGACGAACACGTCGAGCACCCCGTCGGCGAGGCGGACGGGGCCTTGCGGCCGGGTCTCGCCGGGGATGGTCTGCACCTGCTCGGCCCGGCGGGCCAGGTCCGCCGCGACGGCGAACCGCTCGTCGGCGACCTGCCCGGCGCCGTCCTCCCGCGCCTGCAAACCGTCCACAGTGGTCACCAGCGCGTCGCCCCACAGGTCGGTGGCCTGCAACCACGGCTCCGAGTCGGCGACGAAATCCGCGGGCGCCGACTCGCGGATGCGCTCCGGGGCGTCCGCGATCTGCCGCGCGTAGTCCCGCAGCCCGTTCAGCGCCTGCACCCGGTCCCCGCCGCTCCACCCGGAGCGGAACTCCTCGATGCGCCGCGCCAGCTCCGGCGCGGGCGGCAGCCACGGGGAACCGTTCGCCAGCGGCGCCATGCTGTTGAGGTCGAAGAACACCTGCAGCGCCTGCGTCGTCGCCGGATCAGCCGCCGTGGCCGGGCGCAACGCCGCCGCCGGATCGGTCGCCAGGTAGCGCGCCGCCGCCCGGTGCGCGCGCTGCGCGTCGAAGTCGTCGTCGTTCCAGGCGAAATCGGCCGCACCGATCTCGACGACCTTGCTGGCCGCGGCCTGGTTCATCGGGTTCACCACGTCGCCGACGAGCTGCTCGCCCAGCCCCGGTTCGCGTTCCCCGTACGGCCCGAGCAGCAACCGGCCCTCGGAACCGTCGAAGTCGTTGACCGGGTAGTTGTCCCACAGGAACACCTTCCGGCCCCACACCTGCGCGGCCTTCTCCGCGTCCGAGACGGTGATCTGCTCCGGGATCACGCCGTCCCCGGTCCACATCGCCACGACCCGCGGGTCCAGGCCGTCGCGCAGCGCCGTCTTGTACGGCGAGTCCTCGTAGTCGGAGTACTCGGTGGGCACCATCTGCAGCGGGCGCGCGTCGGGGTGGGCGTCGATGAACTCGCGCTGCACGCGGCTGAGGATCTCCGCCTGCGCGCGGCCCGCCGCCGCCTCGCCGGGGGCGCCGTAGTGCGCCTGGTCCGCCCCGCAGTTCCAGCGGGTGTAGGAGATGTCGTCGAACGGCACCGAGAAGTCCCGCACGCCCGAGTCGTACACGGCCTGCAGCTTCCCCAGCAGCGCCTGGAAGTCCGCCGGGTCGCTGAAGCAGATCGACTGCCCAGGGGAGAGCGCGAAGGTGAAGCGCACGTGGTGCGCCGCAGCCTGGCCGATCAGCTCGCGCACCTCGGAGAGCTTGTCCTCCGGGTACGGCTCGCGCCAGCGCTCCCGGTGGTACGGGTCGTCCTTCGGCGCGTAGACGTAGGTGTTGAGCTTGACGTCGCCGTAGAACGCCAGCTGGTCCATCCGCTCGGCGTGCGTCCACGGGCTGCCGTAGAAGCCTTCGATGGAGCCGCGGATCGGCATGTTCGGCTGGTCCACGACGCCGACCCCGGCGATCCGGCCGGGCGAGGCGAGCTGGCGCAGCGTCTGCACCGCGTAGTAGGCGCCCGCCGCGTCGTCGGCGCCGAGCACCACGCTGTCCTCACCGCCGTGCGCGGCGAGCACGTAGCCCTCCGCGGGCAGCGGGGACGGCGCGCCCCAGCCGTTGGCCTGCAGGCCCTTCACCACGCCGGGGGCCATCCGGTCGCCGATCCGCACCTGCAGCGTCGCGTCCTCGGCGCGCGGGCCGGGTTCGCGCACCACCACGTCGGAGGCGCCCGCTTCGCGGAGCACCCGCTGCGCCAGGTCCCTGGTCGGTTCGTCCACGAAGGGGTCGACGACGAGCTCGACCTTGCCGCGCACGGCCACGTCGTCACCGAGCCGCTCGGCCTTCTGCGGCTGCGGGACCACTTCGGGCACGCCTTCCGCCGGGTAGGACGACGGCCCCGCCTCGGCGCCCGCACCGGGCTGCTGCGGGGGTGGTGCCGCATCCGTGCAGCCCGCGGCGACCAGCGCGGCGCTGAGCACGATCGCCGCTGAACCACCGAACCGGCGCAGCGCACCTGGAATGGCCATTCGCCCGAACCTCCTCGACCTGAGCGGACGTGTGTCCCGTTCGGTGCTCAGGAGATCACATCGTCCGGCCGGTGGCCGCGACCTGACCGGCTTGCGCCACGCGTCCGGCCGCAGCATCCCCCGATCGGCCGCACGGGGCCGAGCGCGGGGCCGGACGACACGAGCGCCCGGGGTCAGCGCAGGATCCTGGACGGCACGAGAACACCGGGTCGCGCAGGGCCCCGGACCGCACGAGAACACCCGGGTGGCGCAGGGCCCCGGACCGCACGGGACTCCGGGTGGCGCAGGGCTCCGGGACGGCCTGGGAACCCGGGCGGGCGCAGACCCCGGACGGCGCGAGAGACCAGGTGGCGCGGGACCCCGGACAGCGAGAAGGGCCGCCCCGGAACGGGACGGCCCTTCTCGTGCGGTAGCTGGGATTCAGCGCGAACCCCGGTGACCGGCATGGGTCACATCATGCCGCCCATGCCACCCATCGGGTCGCCACCGCCGGCCGCACCGGCGGCTTCCTTCTCCGGCTTGTCCGCGACCACGGCTTCGGTGGTCAGGAACAGCGCGGCGATCGACGCGGCGTTCTGCAGCGCCGAGCGGGTGACCTTGGTCGGGTCCGGCACGCCGGCCGCCAGCAGGTCCTCGTACTCGCCGGTCGCGGCGTTGAGGCCGTGCCCGACGGGCAGGTTCTTGACCTTCTCCGCCACGACGCCGCCTTCGAGACCGGCGTTGATCGCGATCTGCTTCAGCGGAGCCTCGACGGCCAGCTTGACGCTGTTGGCACCGGTCGCCTCGTCGCCCTCGAGCTTGAGGCCGTCGAACGCGGACACGGCGGCCTGCAGCAGGGCCACGCCGCCACCGGCGACGACACCCTCCTCGACGGCGGCCTTGGCGTTGCGGACCGCGTCCTCGATGCGGTGCTTGCGCTCCTTGAGCTCGACCTCGGTCGCCGCACCCGCCTTGATGACGGCCACGCCACCGGCCAGCTTGGCCAGGCGCTCCTGCAGCTTCTCGCGGTCGTAGTCGGAGTCCGAGCGGTCGATCTCGGCGCGGATCTCGTTGACCCGGCCGGCGATCTGCTCGTCGTCGCCCGCACCTTCGACGATGGTGGTCTCGTCCTTGGTGACGACGACCTTGCGGGCCTGGCCCAGCAGCGGCAGGTCCGCGGTCTCCAGCTTGAGGCCGACCTCTTCGCTGATGACCTGGCCGCCGGTCAGGATGGCCATGTCCTGCAGCATCGCCTTGCGGCGGTCGCCGAAGCCGGGGGCCTTGACCGCGACGGACTTGAAGGTGCCGCGGATCTTGTTGACCACCAGGGTGGACAGGGCTTCGCCCTCGACGTCCTCGGAGATGATCAGCAGCGGCTTGTTGGCCTGCATGACCTTCTCGAGCAGCGGGAGCAGGTCCTTGATGTTCGAGACCTTGGAGCTCAGCAGCAGGATGTACGGGTCGTCGAGCGACGCCTCCATCCGCTCCGTGTCGGTGACGAAGTACGGCGAGATGTAGCCCTTGTCGAAGCGCATACCCTCGGTGAGCTCGAGTTCGAGCCCGAAGGTGTTGCTCTCCTCGACGGTGATGACACCTTCCTTGCCGACCTTGTCCATGGCCTCGGCGATGAGCTCGCCGATCTGGCGGTCGCCGGCCGAGATCGCCGCCGTGGAGGCGATCTGGTCCTTGGTCTCGATCTCCTTGGCGCTCTTGAGCAGCTGCTCCGCGATCGCCTCGGTGGCCTTCTCGATGCCCCGCTTGAGGGCGATCGGGCTGGCACCGGCGGCGACGTTGCGCAGACCCTCGCGCACCAGCGCCTGGGCGAGCACGGTGGCGGTCGTCGTGCCGTCACCGGCGACGTCGTCGGTCTTCTTCGCCACTTCCTTGACGAGCTCGGCCCCGATCTTCTCGTACGGGTCCTCGAGCTCGATCTCCTTGGCGATGGAGACGCCGTCGTTGGTGATGGTCGGCGCGCCCCACTTCTTCTCGAGCACGACGTTGCGGCCCCTCGGCCCGAGCGTCACCTTGACGGCGTCGGCGAGGGTGTTCATGCCGCGCTCAAGGCCGCGGCGGGCTTCCTCGTCGAACGCGATCATCTTGGCCATTGCGGTGTGGTCCTCCACCTATCTGGACGCCACGAAAGGCAGATTCACCCCGTGGCAGGACTCTGTGCTCGGCCAGGCTCGGTGCCCGCGACGGACGACCGGTCGCGCACCCGCCGTCGTGTGGCGGAGCGCGGACGGCCTCACCGTCCCGACCTGGCACTCAACTGCGCTGAGTGCCAAATCCAGGTTTAGCACTCACGCCCGGCGAGTGCAAGCCGCTCGGGCGCGCGCCGCCCCGACCAGCCGCATTTCCCCCGTTCGGACCGCACGCGGCCACCCGACGGGGTGGCCGACGCCATGTTCAGCGGCCGACGGTCGGGACCTCGGTGGGCAGCCCGCTCGGTTCCGCGGCGGACGAGTGCACGGCCGACGTGGTGGCCCCGCCGGAGCCGCCGGATCCACCGCCCGACGAGGACGCCGTCGCGATGAACACGATCACCACGATGATCGCGGCGACGGCGATCAGCAGCGGCACCAGCCACTTCGCCGAACCACCGCCCTTGGCGGTGGCGAACGACGAGGACTGCGCGGGCATCGGCGGGCGCAGCCGCACCGGATCGGCGCCCGGACCGGACATCGGGCGCGGCGGCTGCTGGTACTGCGGGCCGTACGGCCCGGACTGCTGCGGACCCGGCTGCTGCGGGCCGGACTGCTGGGGCCCGGACTGCTGCGGGCCGGACTGCTGCGAGCCGACCGGCTGGGGCCCGGACTGCGCCGGACCGGGCTGCTGCGGGGCCGGGTGCGGGCCGGACTGCGCCTGCTGCGGACCCGCGGGCGGCGGGACCGGGCCCGACTGCTGCGGCGAACGGGCCGGGGGCTGCGGCGCGGACTGGACCTGCTGCGGACCGGACGGCGGCCCGAGCGTCGGCATCGTCTTCTTCGTCGGCGCGTCCGGCGGCGCGTTCAACGCGGCCTTCGCCGCCGCCATCAGCTCCTTGCAGGTGTCGTAGCGCTGGTCGGCCTTCTTCGACATGCCCTTGCGCAGCACCTCGTCCAGCCCGGCCGGCAGCGCCACCAGCGGCAGCGCGGACGGCGCCGCGGTGCTCAGGTGCCCCTGGATGACCTCCTGCACCTGGCCCTGGAACGGCGGGCGCCCGGTCAGGCAGGCGAACAACATGCAGCACAGCGCGTACAGGTCGGTGCGGCCGTCCACCGGCTCGCCGCGCAGGTGCTCCGGCGCGGCGTAGGTCGGCGAGCCGAGGAAGTCCCCGGAGCTGGTGCGGTGCCCGGTGGCGCCGCGGCGGGTGAGGCCGAAGTCCGCGAGGTACACGTGCTCGTTCGAGGACTCCCGCGAGGTCACCAGCACGTTCGCCGGCTTCAGGTCGAGGTGCACCAGACCGCGCTCGTGCAGCATGTCCAGCGCCTCGGCGACCTGGCTGAGCAGCTCCAGCGCGCGGGGCGGCGAGATCGGCCCGTCCTTGATGAGGCTGGCCAGGTCGGACCCGTCGACCAGCCGCATCGCGATGTAGAGCATGCCGTCGACCTCGCCGAAGTCGTACAGCGGCACGATGTTCGCGTGGTCGATGGCCGAGGTGTTGCGGGCTTCGTCGACGAAGCGCTCGCGGAACTCCGCGTCACCGGTGATGTGCTCACCCATGATCTTGAGCGCGACCTTGCGGCCCAGCCGGGTATCGGTGGCGCGGTACATCACGCTCATACCGCCGCGGCCGAGCACTCCGTCGATCTTGTAGTGGCCGAGACGGCGCCCGGTGAGGTCTTCCGACACGTCAGGAAGCCTAACGTCCCGCGATCTTCCCCGTCTGCGGGTTCCACCGGTTCGGCCCCGGCAGCGCCCGGCAGGCTCCCCGGAAAGCCCAGTGGCCCGCCCCCTGCCGCGGGGCGGGCCACTGGCGGCGAGCTTCAGACCTTGCGGACGCCGTCGGCTTGGCTTCGACCGTCGCGCCCAGCCTTCACCTCGAATTCGACCCGGTCACCTTCGGCGAGAGTGCGGAAACCGGACATGTTGATAGCGGAGTAGTGCACGAACACATCGGAACCACCATCGGTGGCGATGAAGCCGTACCCCTTCTCCGAGTTGAACCATTTGACCGTGCCGACCGCCACGGCGTCCTCCTCGTTGAAATGTGATGCACGGCGCCCCGAAAAAGCGCCGATGGAGCACGGATGACGCTACCGGAGTCGGCCCGGTTCGTCCGCTGTTGACCATTGCGACTTTTCCGCGAAATACTGCTCCGAACGAGTGGATTTCCCAGCCACCGCGCGTAGCCGGAGCGCTCGCATTGGGCCGTTTCGCGGACGCGAGAATCACGGAATATTCCGAATGCCGCAGTGGTGCGAAAACCCGCCGGAGCCTGCGCCTGGCCACGACCTGGGCCGCGCCCGGCCCGCACCGGCCCACCCGGGGAGCGGGTATCGAAACGGCGCCCCGGAATGCCGCGGCGGCGCAATAACGATGAAGATCATTACCATTGCGCGCCGCCGGAACCCGCCGAAAGCGCTCCGCTTTCCCCGCTCGGCCGGAGCGGCGAATACCGCGCTCACGAACGCGACGCGCCCAGCCCCTGCGAATGCAACCAGCTCACCATCGAACGCGGATCCCGCGTCTGCACCAGCACCTGACCCGGGCCGGCGAAATCGAACACCAGACCCTCCCCCGTCTTCAACGACTGCGGCACCCCGTGGCCCAGTTGGCGCAATCGCGTCTGCACGGACTCCCCGTAGGCCACCACGTGCCCCGGGGCGACGGTGAGGAACTCGCCCGGTTGCAGCGTCATCACGTCCAGCGCGCCGTAGCAGGCCAGCACCACCGGGCCCTGCCCGCTGACGTGGCCGAGGAAACCGCGCTCCCCGCCGAAGAGGTTCTTGAACCCCGCCCACTGCTCGTCGAACCGCACCCCGGACGCCGACGCCAGCCACGCCGACCCCGCCACGCACCAACCCTGGCCGTCCGGCTCCAGCACGTGCAGATCGCCCGGCAGCGCGGGCGCGACGTCCACCCAGCCGCCCTGCTGCCCGGCGGTGCAGGTGGCCACCGCGGCCGACCGGCCCTTCGCCAGCGACTTGAGCAGACCTCCACCGCGCACCTCGACCGCCACGCCGTAGCTGGTGGCCAGCAGCGAGCCGGCGGCGATCCGGACGGGTTCGCCGGGCGCGAGCACCAACCGGGCCACTCCGAACGACGGCGTGTGCCGGTTCCGCACCTGCACGGCCCCACCCCTCCCCGCACCGCTCACACGATCGCCCGGCAGTCTGCCACGGGCGCCGCGGCGACTTTCCGCACGCCGGTGGCGACAGCCCGGTACCCGATGCCCGATGATCGGGGCGTGCCCCACGCAACTGGACCTTCCGGCCTGACCCCGGTGCCCGAGCACCGCGCGCGGGTCGCGGCGCTGCTGACCCCGGCGCCGGTGGAATCCCGTCCGCTCGCCGACTGCCTCGGGCTGGCGCTGGCCGAGGACCTGGTCGCGGCGATCCCGCTGCCGCCCTTCGACAACTCGGCGATGGACGGCTACGCGGTGCGGTCCGTCGACGTCACCGAAGCGAGCCCCGAGCAGCCGGTCCTGCTGCCGGTGGCCGAAGACCTGCCCGCCGGGCGGGTGGACAGCCCACCGCTGCTGCCCGGCACCGCGCACCGGATCATGACCGGCGCCCAGGTGCCGTCCGGCGCGGACGCGATCGTGCCGGTCGAGCGCACCGACGGCGGCACCGCCGAGGTGCGGGTGCACGCCCCCGCGCAACCGGGCGTGCACGTGCGACGCGCCGGCGAGGACGTGCGGGTCGGCACGGCCGTGCTGGCGGCGGGCGCCACCCTGGGCCCCACCCAGCTGGGCATCGCCGCCGCCGTCGGCGCCGCGCGGCTGCCGGTGCGCAGACCCGTGCGGGTGCTGGTGCTGTCCACCGGCTCGGAGCTCGTCGAACCCGGTTCCCCGCTGCGGACCGGGCAGATCTACGAGTCCAACGGGCTGATGCTGGCCGGCGCCGTGCGGGAGGCGGGCGGTCGCGCGGAGCTGCTGCGCTTCGTGCCGGACGACGTGGCGTCCTTCCACGCCGCGCTCGCCCCGCACCTGGACGAGACCGACCTGATCATCACCTCCGGCGGGGTCAGCGCCGGGGCCTACGAGGTGGTGAAGGACTCGCTGTCCGGCAACGGCGTCGAGTTCACCAAGGTCGCCATGCAGCCCGGCATGCCGCAGGGCGCCGGCCGGTACCGCGGCGGACCCGCGGTGGTGACGCTGCCCGGCAACCCGGTCAGCGCGATGGTCTCCTTCGAGGTCTTCGTGCGGCCCGCGCTGCGCGCCGCGGCCGGACACCACCGGGCCGAGCGGCCGAGCAGGAAGGCGGTGCTGACCCGCTCGCTGGAGGGCCCGCCCGGCAAGCGGCAGTACCGCAGAGCGCTGTACGACCCCGCCACCGGCGAGGTCACCCCGCACGGCGGCCCCGGTTCGCACCTGCTGTCCGCGATGGCGACGGCGAACTGCCTGCTGGAAGTACCGGAGGAGACGGTGGACCTGCCCGCCGGTTCCACTGTGGACGTACTTCTGATGGATTGACGTCCGGCTGATTTCCGCTAAGACTGCCCCCGCACGTCCCGTCGCTGCGCTCGTCGCGCCGGGTTCGGACCGCGAGCAGTCGACACCTCACTCAGGAGTTTCAACACCGTGCGTGGCCCCTGGCGCGCCACCTTGGCGCTGGCGTTGCACATCGGCTTCTTCGCCGTGCCCCTCTGCTCGGTGCTGGGCCTGCTCTTGATAGCGGCCTACACCGTCCGGCTCGACTTCGGAGGCGGCGTCCGCGCCGGCCTCGCCGCGGTCGTGGTCGCGGTGATGTTCGGCATCGGGCTGCGGACCGTGCTGCGCAGACGTGAACGCCCGCGCGGCGTCGAACTGACCCGCGGCGCGCAGCCCAAGGTCTGGAAGATGGTCGACTCGATCTGCTCGGGGTCCGGCGCGGCCGCCCCCGACGCGGTCCGGGTGACCTCGCAGCCGACCGCCCGGCTGCGGGAGGACACCGCGTTGCTGGGCCTCAAGGTCCGCTCCCGGCACCTGGAGATCGGGTTACCGCTGATCGCCGGGCTGTCCACCAGCGAGCTCCGCGCCGTGGCCGCCCGCGAGCTGGGCCGCACCGTCGGCGCCGGGAAGTTCGTCGTGCTGGCCGACCGGATCGACACCAGCGTGCGGCGCACCGCGACCGGCCTCACCGGCGGACCGGTGAAGTGGCTGTTCACCGGGTACGCCCGCACCTACTCGGCGGTGGCCGCCGGGGTCGGCGACAAGCTGTGGTTCGGCGCGGACACCATCGCGGTGAAGGCGGCGGGCAAGCGGGCCGCGGTCACCTCGCTGCGCAAGATGAAGGCGGTCGAGTTCGGCTGGCGCGACTACGCCGAGCAGTACTTGAGCATGGCCACCAAGGTCGAGCACACCCCGGACCTGCTGCTGGGCTTCCGCGCGTTCATGGACCACCCGGAGCGGAAGCCGCAGCTGGCCGAGCGGGTCAAGGAATCGCTCGCCGAGGAGCGCGACGTGCACCCGTCCACCCGGGAACGGGTGGAGGCGATGAAGCGGCTGCGCGGCGGCGACCGGGAGCCGGAGGAGGCGCCCGCGTTCGCGCTGCTGCGGGAACCGCGCAAGAGCGTCCCCGAGCTGGAGGACCGGCTGCTGGTGGACGGCCTCGGGCCGCGGCTGCCGTGGCCGGACCTGGCCCGCAAGGCGGGCGCCGCGGAGGTGGCCCGGCAGGCGGGCCTGCTGAGCTCGGCGGTGCAGCAGAGCGGCCTGGAGTGCCCGCCCGCGATCGGCGGCGTGCTCGCCGCCATCCACCGCGGCGAGGGCGCGGACCTGATCAACCCGGTGCTGAACCCGGGCCTGAGCCCGGAGCTGGTGGACGAGGCCGCGGTGGACACGCTCACCGAGCTGCTCGGCGGAGCCGTGGTGGACGCGCTGGTCTGCGCGGGCCGCGCGCAGCACGAGCTGGACTGGGCGGGCGAATCGGTGGTGCGGCTCAGCGGTGGCAGGCCGCTGGACCCGGACCGGCTGGTGCGGCCCGCGGTGGCGGATCCGCGGCTGGTGCCGGGGCTGCACCGCGCGCTGGTGGACCTCGGGGTCCCGCTGCAGCACTCCCGCGAGCCGGTGGCGGAACCGGAGCCGTCGGTGTCCGGGATCGTCAGCCCGGTGCAGTACGCGGGCGAGCGCTACGACCTGCTGGTGACGGATCGCGGGCTGGTGTTCCTGCCGAGTTCGGCGAGCACGGCGCGGCGGCTGCTGGCGGGCGCCTCGGCGCGGATGTGGCAGTCCGAGCTGGAAGAGCTCGACGAGCTGATGGTGGCGCCGGTGGACCGGCTGCGGGACCGGGACGGCGCGCAGTGGGTGGACAGCCGGGACGTGGCGGCGACGACGCTGGTGCAGGACCGCTCGGGCTGGTCGCTGAAGCTGGAGCTGTACCTGGACGACGCGTCGTCCTCGACGGTGCGCTCGGACGCGGTGGTGCACGGCGAGGACGACGTGGCGGAGCTGGAGGTGCGCAGCACGGCCGACACGGACGAGCGCGGCGACCCGTACAGCGGGCTCGACGAGCTGATGGGCGCGCGGATGCGGGTCGACGACCGCCGGGAGCCCTCGGACGAGTGAGTAACAACGGCCCAGATTTGTCACCCTCCGTCACAAATTTCGTGCCCAATGTCCTCCAATAGCGGCTACGTAGTTCGTGTGAGCTCAATTACACTGGAAAACGCGTAACAACCTGTCGATCGACTCCGTCTCTTCAGACGTCAGCCCCCTTCCACCAGGGAGGGAGCGGACACCGGGCTCCGTGTGCCGTCGGGGGGTGCACGGGCCCACATCGGGGACCGTTCGGCGCCCACGGGGAGGTGCCGTGCGGTTGGGTGCCGGGGTGGCACCGGCGCTTCGGGGGCGCCGGGCCACCCCGGCACTTTTCCGTTCACCTGCGACGATCCGGCTCCGCGGCCGCATCCGGCCGCGCTCCGCCAGGGCCATCGCCCAGCCGCCGCCGAACGCCTGCGGCGAGCCGCGGGCCCTCCGGAGCACCTCCGCGAACACCGCCCCGACGCCGCCCACCTCGCCTCACTCGTTCGGAGCAGCCCCGGCGCGACCCGCCGGTTCGCCCGGCGCACGCCCGCACCGCTGATCGACTCCGCCCCCTCGCGCAGCCGCCGCCACCCCGTCCGCGATGCTGTACCGGCCCGGCCGCAGCGCAGCCACCGCGCCGCGGTAACGACCTCCGATGCAGGGGTGTACAGCTCGATGAGCACCCAGACAGACCGGGGCACCGCCCCCGCCAGCGGCAACCCGCTCGCGCACCTCGCCAAGCTCGCCCGCGACACCGTGCCGCCGATGCACCCGGCGGGTCGCCCGTTCGTGCTCGGTGCCGCCGCAGGCACCCTGCTGCTGCGCCGCGCCTGGCGTCCCGCGGGCGTGCTCGGCGCCGTCGCCACCGCCTGGTGCGCCTGGTTCTTCCGCGAACCGCAGCGCGTCACCCCCACCCGCGCGGGCATCGCGGTCGCCCCCGCCGACGGCACCGTCGCGCACGTGGAGACCGCCACCCCGCCGCCCGAGCTCGGGCTCGGCGACCGGCCCATGACGCGGATCAGCGCCTTCCTGACCGTCTTCGACGTGCACGTGCAGCGGCTGCCCGTCGACGGCGAGATCGTGCGCGCCGCCTACCGGCCCGGGAAGTTCCTCTCCGCCGACCTGGACAAGGCCAGCGAGGACAACGAGCGCAACTCGCTGCTGCTGCGCACCGACGCCGGCCAGGAACTCGCCGTGGTGCAGATCGCCGGGCTCGTCGCCCGCCGCATCGTCTGCTCCGTGCAGAGCGGGGAACGCGCCACCGCGGGCAGCACCTACGGCCTGATCCGCTTCGGCTCCCGGGTGGACCTGTACGTCCCCGCGGGCAGCCGGGTCCTCGTCGAACCCGGGCAGCGCACCGTCGGCGGCGAAACCGTCCTCGCCGAACTGCCGGACCACGAGCAGGCGGGTGGCGAGCGGGCATGAGCGGCGCCCGCATCGCCCCGCCCGGAATCCGCCTGCTGCCCAACGCGATCACGGTGCTGGCGATGTGCGCCGGGCTCTCCGCCGTGCAGTTCGCGCTGAACGGGCAGCTGGTCGGCGCCATCGCGGCCGTCGCGGTGGCGGCGGTGCTCGACGGGCTGGACGGCCGCATCGCCCGGTTGCTGGACGCCACCACGCGGATGGGCGCCGAGCTGGACTCGCTGTCCGACGCGATGTCGTTCGGCGTGGCCCCGGCGCTGACGCTCTACGCGTGGCAGCTGCAGGACAACCGGGCGGGCTGGATCGCGGCGCTGATCTTCGCGGTGTGCATGATCCTGCGGCTGGCGCGGTTCAACACGCTGCTCGACGACACCGAGCAGCCCGCGTTCAGCAAGGAGTTCTTCGTCGGTGTCCCGGCCCCCGCGGCCGGGCTGCTGGCGCTGCTGCCGCTGGTGCTCACCGCGCACTTCGGCTATCCGGGTTGGTGGGCGCAGCAGCCGGTGGTGATGGTGTGGATGGTCGCCGTGGCCGCGCTGGCGGTGAGCCGGGTGCCGACGCTGTCGCTGAAGACCGCGAAGGTGCCCGCGCGGCTCGTCGCGCCGCTGCTGGTGCTGGTGGCCGTGCTGGCCGCCGCGGTCATCGTGTTCCCGCTGATCTCGCTCGCGGTGGCGCTCGTGGTGTACCTGGCGCACATCCCGTACGCCGTGTACCGGCACCGCTGGCTCGCGGCGCACCCGGAGGCGTGGGCGGCGGCCCCCCGCGAGCGGCGCGCCATCCGCAGGCGCACCCAGCGGCGGCTGGGCCTGCGCCCGCCGCACCCGCGCCGCGCTCTCGCCGGCGCCCGCCAGCGGATGCGCCGCAGCCGCGCGGGCGGCCCGGAAGGTCCTCGTCTGAGCTGGCGCCGCCTGGGCCTGCGCCGCAACCGCGGCAACCAGCACCCCCGCTGAGCGCTCCCCCGGCCGCTGCGAGCCGGGGCAGGTAGCGGAATCCCGTCGGCGGCCGAGTCGCCGAGCGGCGCCCACCGGATCGACCGGCACCGCCGCGGGTCCGCGGCGCCGTCCTCGGGAGGGCGGCGCCGTCGCACGTGGCGGAACCACCGGTGCCGGCGATCCCGCGGCGAACACGCCGCCGGGGTTCCGCCACCGGCCCCGCTCAGCGCCTGTCTCCGAACCTGCCCGGCGGGCCGGTTTCCTGTCAGCGGCGAAGCCGCTGAGCCGACGACCACCTGGGCAACTCGCACCGCAGCGGGTTCTCAGCGGCCTCCTCGCGAGGACAGCGTTGTCGCCTGCGGCGGAGCCACCTGCGAAAACGATCCCGCAGCGAGGAAACCGCTGAGGTTCCGCCACCCGAGCACCACGCGGCAGAAGCAGCACGAACGAACAGTTCCGGGGCGAGGCCTTACTGTCGGTGCGTGGCTTCGTTGATGTTGACCGTCCGGTTGTCCGCTTCCGCCGCCGACACCCGGCGCGGGGTGGTGCGGCTGCACCCGGAAGTGCTGGATGCGCTCGGCCTGCGCCCGTGGGACGCGGTGGCCCTCACCGGCGCCCGGGTGTCGGTGGCGCTGGCCGCCGCCGCGGACCGGGGCGGCCCGGCGGGCGTGGTGCTGGTGGACGACGTGGTGCTGACCAACCTGGGGCTGGCCGAGGGCGCCGAGGTCGGCGTCGCCCCGGTGCGCACGGCGCCCGCGCGCAGCGTCACGGTCGCCGGTTCCCGGTTGGCCACCGCGACCGCGCCGCCGGAGGCGATCCGGCTGGCGCTGACCGGGAAGGTCTTCCGGGCGGGCGACACCGTCTCGCTGCTGCCGCAGGACCTGGCGCCGTCGACGGCGGCCAACGCGGGGCAGGTGCGCAGCAGGCTGGCCGCGTCGATCGGCCGGACCTGGACCACCGAGCTGATCACGATCGCGGCCACCGATCCGGACGGCGCCGTCACCGTGCAACCGTCCACAGTGGTCTCCTGGCGCGGTTCCGCGCCGAGCGCCCCCGCGGGCGCCCCGCTCGACGTCGCCGCCCTCCCCACCACCGCGGCCGAAGCGCCCGAACCCGCCGAACGGGTCGAACCGGTCGAACCGGCGCTGCCGGTCAGCGATCTCGCGGGCGCGCAGGACACCGCCACCCGGCTCACCGAGTGGTTGCGGCTGCACTTCGAGGAACCGGAGCTGCTGCGCAGGCTCGGCGGCGGCGACCGGCTGGGCGTGCTGGTCAGCGGACCTCCCGGGGCGGGCAAGAGCACCCTGGCGCGCTCGGTGGCGGCCGCGGTCGGCGCGGAGCTCGTGGAGGTCACCGCGCCCAGCGTCGCCGCGCTCGAATCCCGCTCCGCCGCGCAGCGCCTGCAGCGGTCGCTGGACCGCGCGGCGGGAATCGCCGCGGGCGGCCGGAACTGCGTGGTGCTGCTCACCGACGCCGACAGCCTGCTGCCCGCCGCCGAGCCGCCGCCGCTGGCGACCGTCGCGCTCGACGCGCTGGACACCGCGATGCGCACCGAGCGGCTCGCCGTCGTGGTGACCAGCGCGCAGCCGCAATCCCTGGACCCGCGGCTGCGGGAGACCGGCCGGGTGGACCGGGAGGTGACCGTCGGGCTGCCGGACGCGGCGACCCGGGTGCAGCTGCTGCGGGTGCTGCTGCGCGGCACCCCGCTGGCCGCGGACGTGGAGCTCGGCGAGCTCGCCGAGCGGACCCCCGGCTTCGTCGTCGCCGACCTGGTGGCGCTGTGCCGCGAGTCTGCGGTGCGAGCCGCGCTGCGCCACCGCGGCGGGGCGGACGGCGAACCGGCGCTCGCCCAGCAGGACCTCGTCGACGCCCTGTCGTCCGTCCGGCCGCTGTCGATGTCCACATCGGACGATCTGCGCACCGGCGGGCTCACCCTGGACGACGTGGGCGACATGGTCGAGGTGAAGCAGTCGCTCACCGAATCGGTGCTGTGGCCGCTGCGCTACCCGGACTCGTTCACCCGGCTCGGCGTGGAACCGCCGCGCGGAGTGCTGCTGTACGGCCCGCCGGGCTGCGGCAAGACGTTCCTGGTGCGGGCGCTCGCGGGCAGCGGCCGGCTCAACGTGCTCTCGGTCAAGGGCGCCGAGCTGATGGACAAGTTCGTCGGCGAATCCGAGCGGGCCGTGCGGGAGCTGTTCCTGCGCGCCCGGAACGCGGCCCCCGCGCTGGTCTTCCTCGACGAGGTGGACGCGCTGGCCCCGCGCCGCGGCCAGTCCGGCGACTCCGGGGTGGGCGACCGGGTGGTCGCGGCGCTGCTCACCGAGCTCGACGGGGTCGAGCCGATGCGGGAGGTCGTGGTGCTCGGCGCCACCAACCGGCCGGAGCTGATCGATCCGGCGCTGCTGCGGCCCGGCAGGCTGGAGCGGCTGGTGTACGTGCCGCCGCCGGACGGGGATGCGCGGGCGGAGATCCTGCGCGCCGCGGCGCGGAACACGCCGCTGGCGTCCGATGTGGACTTGGCGGCGGTGGCGGCGGAGCTGGACGGGTACTCGGCGGCGGACTGCGCCGCGCTGGTCCGGGAGGCGGCGTTGACCGCGATGCGCGAGTCGCTCAGCGCCGCGGAGGTGACGGCCGCGCACCTGGCGGCGGCGCGCGGTGCCGTGCGCCCCTCGCTGGACCCGGCGCAGCTCGCGTCCCTGGAGTCCTACGCCGACCGGCGCGGCTGATCCGCGGTGCGCGGCCCACCCGCTCGGCGGGGCCGCGCACCGGGCGCTAGCTGCCCTTCGGCATGCCCTGGTAGTCGTTCGTGATGATCGCTATGACACCGGGGCTCGCCGGGGCGAGGCCCTCGAAGCGCGGTTCGGCGCGGGCCTGGAACGCGACGGCGATCTCCTTCGCCTGCGCCTCCTCCGGCGTGCCCGGCCGGTAGTACACCGTGGTGGTGGGGATGACGCCCTGCGAGTAGTTGCCGACCTCCGGCACCTCGTACCCGGCGCTGCGGAACTCGTCGGCGGCCCGGTGCGCCAAGCCCTTGATGGTGCTGTTGTTGTAGACCCGCACCACGATCCGCTGCCGCTGGTGGTCCGAACCGGTCGAGTCCGAGCCGGGCGAGTCCGGGCGCGGCTGGTTCGCCGGCGGCACCTGCGGTTCCGGGTCGGGCGTCTGCGCGGGCGGTTCGTCCGCGGCGGGCGGCGGTTCGGCGACCGACGAGGTCGGCGGCTGCGCGGAGCTCGTCGGGCCGGGCGGCAGCGGCGGCAGCGGAGCCGAGGTCTGCTGCTGGTCCACCGGCGGCGCGGCCGCGTCGTCGGACCCGCCGGAGACCAGCGTCGTCAGGCCGAGCACGGCCGATAGCGCGCCCACGCCGATGAGGGCGATACCGCCGATCTTCGCGGCGGACGGGCTGGTCGGGGGTTCCCCGGAAGTCATCAGTGCCACTCGATTCCCAGTCGGCGGGCCTGCCGGGCGCGCTGCCGACTCGCCCGCACCTTGCGCAAACGTTTGATCAGCATCGGATCGGCCCGGACCGCCGCCGGGTCGTCCAGCAGATCGTTCAGCACCTGGTAGTACCGGGTGCCGGACATGTCGAACAACTCGCGGATGGCCCGCTCCTTGCCACCCTCGCTCTTCCACCACTGCCGCTCGAACGCCAGGATGCTCAGCTCGCGGTCGCCGAGACCCCGCTCCGCCGCGGGCTCCTGATCGTCCGAAGTGGACTCATCCGGGGGGATGCGCGGCAGCGGTTCGGTGGGCGGGTCGACCGCCCGCAGGTGCCTGCCGGACGCGGGTTCACCCGCCGCTCCGCGCCCGTCGGTACGCGCCAGTTCCTCGCACTGCCGGGCGATCTCGTGCACGGTCAGCATCTGGGCGGCGTCCATCTGGCTCCTCGCGTCGCGATCCGGGGCCCCCGCGTTCGCCGGAATCACACGGGTGTGATTCCAAGCCCATTACATCACGCGAGCCCGCCCGCCGTGCGCGGCCAACACGCCCCCGGCGGAGATCCACCGGCAGCCCGGCGAAGATCACTCCGATGGGCGGCGCGCACCTCCGCGCCACCACTCCCGAGGCGCCCCGGAGACCGCTACCGATACCCTCCGCCGCATGGCTGTTCACCCGATCCGCATCGTGGGCGACCCGGTGCTGCACCACCCCACGCGCCCCGTCGAGCGGTTCGACGACGCGCTGCGCACCCTCGTCGAGGACATGTTCGAGACGAACACCGCCGCGAACGGCGCCGGGCTGGCGGCCACCCAGATCGGCGTGGACCTGCGGGTCTTCGTCTACGACTGCCCCGACGACGACGGGGTGCGGCACCGCGGCGTGGTGGTCAACCCGGTGCTGGAGACCAGCGAGCTCCCGCAGACCATGCCCGACCCCGAAGACGACTGGGAGGGCTGCCTGTCCGTCCCCGGCGAAGCGTTCCCCACCGGCCGGGCGAGCTGGGCGAAGGTCACCGGCTTCGACGTGGACGGCGCGCCGGTCGAGGTCGAGGGCACCGGCTTCTTCGCCCGCTGCCTGCAGCACGAGACCGACCACCTGGACGGGCACCTCTACCTGACCCGGCTCGTCGGGCGGAACGCGCGGGCCGCGAAGAAGGCCGTCAAGCGCAACGGATGGGGAGTTCCCGGTTTCTCCTGGGACCCGGCGATCGAAGGCGATCCGTTCGCTGAGGAGGATTGAGCCTTCTCCCGTTGCGGGCGGGGCGGTTGGCGGAACCTCAGCTGCTTCCTCGCTGCGGGATCGTTTTCACCGGTGGCTCCGCCACAGGCGAAAACGCTGTCCTCGCGAGGAAGCAGCTGAGAACCCGCGGCGGTGCCGGTGGCGTGCGTGGTCGGCGGCTCAGCGGCTTCGCCGCTGACAGGCGAAAGACGCGCTTCACCGGGCGGGTTCCGCGGACGGGCGGGGCCGTTCAGCGGGGGAAGGCCTCGGTTTCCAAGGTGACGTCGAACGGGGACGGCAGGTCGAGCGGCTTGCCGAACGGGACCGCGTGCGATTCGCGGTAGGCCTCGCCCGCCGGCTCGGAGAACAGGGTGGTGGTGGGCCCGTTCGGCGCGTAGCGGTCGATGCGCAGGTGGAGCGGGACGTCCGCCGCGGCGTACGCGCGGAGCTTGGCACCCCGGCCCGAGCCGGTGCCGCCGCGCACCGCGATCTCCGCCGCGAGCAGCGCGTGCGCACCCGTTTCCGCCGGGTCGCCGCCGGCTCGGTCGCGCGGGACGACGGCGAGGTCCGGCACGAGCACGCACGGCCCGTCCTGGACCAGTACGACCGGGTCGCGCAGGACGACCAGCCGCGACGGCAGCACCGCGTACAGGCACCGCACCACCGAGTCGGCGATCAGCTCGTGCCCCGGCTCCGGCGGCGGGGAGAGCACCATCCGCCCGTCGATCGCCTCCGACCGCCAGCCCGGCGGGAGGGCGGTGCGGCTCCGGAGCGCGCGGAGCTCGTGGCAGCAGCGGGATTCCACGTTCGGACGGGCCTTCACGGCCGATCACCTCCTGTGACCACTTGATCACCGATGGTATCTTCGGCTGAATCGGGCCGTCATCCACCCTGGTCACGTGCGTGGCCGCCGCCGCCCCCGGCGAGCCGGGACTTGGCAGGACGGCATCGCGGGGCTAGCCTCGGCGCCGACAACTGATCGCGGGAGCTCGCACCGGAAGCGGGCTGAGAGGGCGGCTGGATCATCCGATCCGGGGCCGCCGACCGCCTGAACCTGACCGGATAATGCCGGCGTAGGGAGTGAACGGCCGTGGCCGACGTGCGTCCTGAACCGTCCTCTGTGGACTCCGATTTCCCGGGTGTGACCACCGGACCGATCAGCGGTTCCCGCAAGGTGCACCGCGAGGTCGGCGACCTGCGGGTGCCCGCCCGCCGCATCGAGCTCAGCAACGGCGAGCACCTCGACGTCTACGACACCTCCGGGCCCTACACCGACGACGCCGCCACCGTCGACGTGCACGTGGGCCTGCCCCGCACCCGCGACGGCTGGCACCGCGAGCACCCCACCCAGCTCGCCGCCGCCAAGGCCGGGGCGATCACCCGCGAGATGGAGTTCGTCGCCGCCCGCGAGGACCTGCCCGCCGAGTTCGTCCGCGACGAGATCGCCCGCGGCCGCGCGGTGCTACCCGCCAACCACCGCCATCCCGAGAGCGAACCGATGATCATCGGGAAGAAGTTCCTGGTGAAGGTGAATGCGAACATCGGGAACTCGGCGGTGACCTCCTCGGTCCCCGAAGAGGTGGAGAAGATGGTGTGGGCCACCCGCTGGGGCGCCGACACGATCATGGACCTGTCCACCGGCAAGCGGATCCACGAGACGCGCGAGCGCATCCTGCGCAACTCGCCGGTGCCGGTCGGCACGGTGCCGATCTACCAGGCGCTGGAGAAGGTGAACGGCGACCCGGCGAAGCTCACCTGGGAGATCTACCGGGACACCGTGGTCGAGCAGTGCGAGCAGGGCGTGGATTACATGACCGTGCACGCCGGGGTGCTGCTGCGGTACGTGCCGCTGACCGCGCAGCGCGTCACCGGCATCGTCTCCCGCGGCGGTTCGATCATGGCCGCCTGGTGCCTGGCGCACCACCGGGAGAGCTTCCTGTACGAACACTTCTCCGAGCTGTGCGAGATCCTCCGCGAGTACGACGTCACCTTCTCCCTCGGCGACGGCCTGCGGCCCGGCTCCATCGCCGACGCCAACGACCGCGCCCAGTTCGCCGAGCTCGAAACCCTCGGCGAGCTCACCGGGATCGCCCGGGCGCACGACGTGCAGGTGATGATCGAAGGCCCCGGGCACGTGCCGATGCACAAGATCGCGGAGAACGTGCGGCTCGAGGAGGAGCTGTGCGACGAGGCGCCGTTCTACACGCTCGGCCCGCTCACCACCGACATCGCGCCCGCCTACGACCACATCACCTCCGGCATCGGCGCGGCGATGATCGCGCAGGCCGGGACCGCGATGCTCTGCTACGTCACGCCCAAGGAGCACCTCGGGCTGCCGGACCGGGACGACGTGAAGACCGGCGTGATCACCTACAAGATCGCCGCGCACGCCGGTGACCTCGCCAAGGGGCACCCGCGGGCGCAGGAGTGGGACGACGCGCTGTCCAAGGCGCGCTTCGAGTTCCGCTGGACCGACCAGTTCAACCTGGCGCTCGACCCGGACACCGCGAAGGCGTACCACGACCAGACGCTGCCCGCGGAACCCGCGAAGACCGCGCACTTCTGCTCGATGTGCGGGCCGAAGTTCTGCTCCATGAAGATCACCCAGGACGTGCGCGACTACGCCGAGAAACACGGCCTCACCAGCGTCGAGGCGATCGAGGAGGGCATGCGGGAGAAGTCCGAGGAGTTCACCGGCTCCGGCGGCGAGGTCTACCTCCCCATCGTGAGCTGATCGGAGTGAACGGACCGTTCGTCCCATCCGGTCGGACGAACGGTCCGTTCACCCGCTTCCGGACGCGGTGGGCGGTGCTCCGGTGTTTCGCATCGGCAGGTTCCGCACGGGCCGGATCGACGCCGGGAGAGGGTCGTAGCATGGGCCGGATGCACGAGACGCCCGCCCACCTGCAACGACCCGCGCACGACACGGCTCCGCCGACGGCGCTGACCATCGCCGGATCGGACTCCGGCGGCAGCGCGGGGATGCACGCCGACCTGCGGGCGTTCTTCTCCTGCGGGGTGCACGGCATGACGGCCGTGACCGCGGTGACCGTGCAGAACACCGTCGGCGTCACCGGTCTCGTGGAGATCCCGCCGGAGACGGTCGCCGCGCAGATCGGCGCCGTCGCCACCGACATCGGAGTGGACGCGGCGAAGACCGGGGTGCTGTCCTCGGCCGCCACCATCGAGGCCGTGCTCGCCGCCTGCGACGAGCACGGCATCGGCCGCGGCCGCCGCACCCCGTTCGTCGTGGACCCGGTCGCCGCGTCCCGCAGCGGGGAACCGCTGCTGCGCCCGGACGCGCTGGACGCGCTGCGCGACGAGGCCTTCCCGCGGGCGACGCTGGTGACGCCGAACCTGGACGAGGTGCGGCTGCTCACCGGCATCGACGCACGCAGCCGGGACGACCTGCTGGACGCGGCGAAGGCCGTGCACGACTTCGGCCCGGACTGGGTGCTGATCAAGAGCGGGCACCTGCTGGACGATCCGGAGTGCGTGGACCTGCTGTTCGACGGGACCGACGCGATCCCGCTGCCCGGGCCGCGCTACTCGACGGTGCACACGCACGGCGCGGGCGACGTGTTCGCCTCGGCGATCACCGCGGCGCTGGCGAAGGGCGCGGCGATGCCGGACGCGGTCGCCGCGGGCAAGCGGTTCGTGACGCGCAGCGTCGAGCACGCCTACCCGCTCGGCGCCGGGGTCGGGCCGGTCTCGACGTTCTGGCGGGTGAGCCCGCGCTCGATCTGACCGGGGTCGTTCCGGTGATCGGATCACGCTCGGTACCGTCGCCGGGCACGAGCGCTGCGCGGCAACCGCGCGAATGGCCCAGCGGACCCGCCGCGAACGAGCTTGAGATACCGAATCGGGTGATTTTGGCCCGCGCGGGTAACTCACCGGGCGGGTCCCGTCGACATAGTGCGTGAGGCCTGCAGCCCCCGCCGCGCTCCCGAGCGACGGCGCCGCGCGCGCTGCGCCCGTCCCGCACAGGCACCGAGAACGTCAGGAGCGAAGCGACCGCCGTGGCAGCACCCGGGTGGACGACCATGAAGGACCGGCTCCTCGCCGGGCTCAACACCGAGGCCGGTGCCCCCGACCTCAGACGACGCCAATACGCGATGGCGGTGCTGGTCACCGCGGTGGCTGCCACCGCCGTCGGCTGGCTGCTGGATCTGCGCACCCCCGCGCTCATCGGCGGGCTCACCGCCGTGTTCGCGCTGGTCGCCGCCGGCGGCCGGTCGCTGCGCTCCGACCTGCACCGGTTCGCCTGGTTCGGGCCCGCGCTGGTGCTGGTGATGGCCATCGGGCCGCTGCTCGACGCGATGCCGGTGCTCGCCGGGCTGCTCGTGGCGGTGGTCGTGTTCGGCTCCGGGATGCTGCCCGCGATCGGCGAGCAGTACCGGGTCAGCGGCCAGACCTTCGCCGCCGCCACCCTCGTGGCCACCACCACCGGCATCGGCTCCGGGGAACCCGCCTGGATGCTGTTCCTGTCCACCGGGGCGGGCGCCGCGTTCGCGCTGGTGCTGCGGGTGCTCATCGGCATCGGCGACCCGACCCGCGCCACCCGGCACGCCGTGGCCCGCACCCTGCTCGAACCGGGGCCGGGCGTGCTGGAGATCGCCGCGAGCGCCTGGCGCGCCGACGGGTCGAGCACCTGGCTCGGGCAGGTCCTCGCCGGGGCGGCCCGGTTCCGCGCCGCCCGCGAGACGCTGCTCGCCCAAGCCCAGCGGGCCGACCGGATCGAAGCGGAACGGCTGCACCGCATCGTCGTCGAAGCGGACCTGGTCGCCGCCGAACTCGCCCGCGCGGTGCGCTCCCGCGCCTGCACCGGGCTGCCCGCGATGGCCCGCGTCGACCCGGCACAGGCCGTCGTCGCCGCGGGCGGCAGGCAGGACCTGCCGGAAGCGGTGCGCGGCATGAACGAAGGACTCGACCGCATCCGCGGCGCCGTCGTGCAGCGCACCGAGTTCGCCGCCAGCCCGCCCGCGCCCGGCGGCCGCCGCCAGCGCGCCATCGGCGGCATCAAGGCGCACCTGTCGCTGCGGTCCTCGCTGTTCCGGCACGCGCTGCGCTGCACGCTCGCCGTCGCCGTCGGCATGGTGATCGTGCTGCTGCTGGACGACCCGTCCGCGTCCACGCTGCTGCTGGCGCTGTACGTGGTGCTCGCGCCCGCCGCGCGGGACAGCATGAACGGCGCGCTGGAACGCACCGGCGGCGCGGTGCTCGGCGTGGTGGTGCTGGCCGCGCTGATCACGCTGCTGCCCGGGGTGTACCTGCTGGTGCCGGTGGTCGTCGTGGGCATGCTGCTCGGCGTGGAACGGCTGCGCACCGACTACCAGGTGCTGCTGAGCTCGCTGATCGTGGTGACCGTGGTCGACCAGGCGATGCGGCTGGACCGGCCGCTCGCGAACATCGCGATCAGCTTCGCTTCCAACACGGCCGTCGGCGCGGCCATCGCGCTCGGCGTCGGCTACATCAGCTTCATCGTGCTGCCCAGCAGCATGGTGCCCGACGTGCGCGGGGCGATCCGGTCCACCGTGTGGTCGGTGTCCGAGCTGCTGCGCAGCGTGCGGGCCGCCGGGCAGGGCCACCAGGTCCGCGCCGCCATGCAGTCCGCGCACGTGCTGGCGCTGCGGCGGACCCAGGACCTGCTGGGCATGCCCGCGCTGCTGGACGAACCGGACTCGGACGAGGACCCGCAGACCACGCGGGCCGCGGCGATCGCGCTCGACGCGCTGCGCCAGGACGTGGCGACGCTGGCGTTCCGGCCCGAGGACGAGCTGGCGGTGGCGGTGCCCGCGCTCAAGGCGGTGGACCAGCTGCTCAGCGGGCGGAGCAACCCGAAGATCCCGGACATCCAGTCCGCCGGGGCACCCGAGACGGAACTGCTGGCCAGCTCGCTGGTGGAGAACGCGCTGCACGCCCGCGCGGCGATCGACCAGACCCTCGGCAACGAGCCGTGGAAGAGCTACACGATCAACTTCGTGCGGACCGAACGGCTCCGCATCCGCTGATCACCAGGTGCGCGGCCCGTTCGACCAGGCAGGTCGGGCGGGCCGTGTCACGTCGCGGCGGTTCGGTTCACCGCGCGAGGTCCGGGCTGGAGGCCCGCGCCCAGAAGCGCTGCGGGATGCGGCCCGCGCCGACCGCGAGGCGGCCCGCTTCGACCGCGGCGCGCATCGCGGCGGCCATCCGCTCCGGGTCCTGGGCCCGGGTGACGGCGCTGGCCAGCAGCACCGCGTCGCAGCCCAGCTCCATCGCCAGCGCCGCGTCCGACGCGGTGCCGATGCCCGCGTCGAGCACGACCGGCACCGACGCGCGGGACACGATCATCTCGATGTTGTGCGGATTCCGGATGCCCAGCCCGGTGCCGATCGGCGAACCCAGCGGCATCACCGCCGCGCAGCCCACGTCCTCCAGCCGGGTCGCCAGCACCGGGTCGTCGTTGGTGTACGCGAGCACCACGAAGCCCTCGTCGACGAGCTGTTCGGCCGCGTCGAGCAGCTCCACCGGATCCGGCAGCAGCGTGTCCTCGTCCGCCACCACCTCCAGCTTCACCCAGTTCGTCTCCAGCGCCTCCCTGGCGAGCTGCGCGGTGAGCACCGCCTCCGCCGCCGTGCGGCAGCCCGCGGTGTTCGGCAGCGCCTCGATGCCGAGCCGGTGCAGCAGGTCCAGCACACCCGTGCGTCCTCCGGCGTCGGCGCGGCGCATCGCCACCGTGGTCAGCTCGGTGCCGGACGCCAGCAGCGCCCGCTCCAGCACCGACAGGTTCGCCGCTCCCCCGGTCCCCGTGATCAGGCGGGAGCCGAACTCGCGGCCCGCGATCACCAGCGCGTCGTCCACGTCAGCCTCCCTGCACGGCGGTGAGCACTTCGACGGCCGCCCCGTCGCGGAGCTCCGTCGCCCGCCAGTTCGCCCTGGGCACCACGGTCCCGTCCACGGCGACCGCGACCCCGCGCTCGGGCACGCCGAACTCGGCGAGCACCGCCGCCAGCGTCGCGTCCGCCTGCACGGGCCGTTCCGCCCCGTTGATCACCACTTGCACGGTCGACCTCCTCCGTCGCCTGCGGGTACCGGTCCGGCGACCGGTGGTTCGCGGCCCGACAGCTCCGCCAGCACCGCGTCCGCGGTGATCGGCGCGAGCAGGAAACCGTTGCGGTGGTGCCCGGTCGCGGCCAGCACCCCCGGTTCCAGTTCGCCGATCACCGGCAGGTTGTCGTGCGTGCCGGGCCGCAGCCCGGCGACGGCTTCGAGCAGCTCGTACTCGGCGATGCCCGGCAGCAGCCGTTCCGCGTCGGCCAGCAGATCGCGGACGCCGCCCGCGGTGACGGCCTCGTCGAAGCCCGCGTCGTACTGGGTGGCGCCGACGACGAGCCCGCCGTCGTCGCGCGGCACCAGGTAGACCTGCCTGCCGTGCACCGGGCCGCGCACGGTCCGCGCCGGTGGGGGCACCGCGCTGGGGCGCGCCCGCAGGCGCAGCACCTCGCCCTTGACCGGGCGGATCCGGCCGCGGAGCGCCGGGTGCAGGTCACCGGAGCGGGCACCCGCGGCGATCACCACGACGTCGCAGCGCAGCACCTCCGCATCCAGCTCCACCTCGCCCGGCCGCACCCGCCGCACCGCGCCGTCGCGGAACCGGGCGCCCGCCGCCTCCGCCGCGGCCCGCAGCGCGGCCAGCGCCAGCCGGTTGTCCACCGCCAGATCTCCGGGCACTTCCAGGCCGCGCCGCACCGCGGGCCCCAGCGACGGTTCCAGCCGCCGCACCTCCCGGCCGCCGAGCCGGGTGACGGTGCGGCCCAGCGCGGCCAGGTGTTCGGCCAGCATGTCCAGCTCGGCGCGGTCCGCACCGTCCACGCCGACCACCAGCGTGCCCTCCCGGCGCAGCCCGGACGGCAGCCCGGACTCGCGGGCCAGGTCGGCGGCGAACGACGGCCAGCGGCGCAACGACTCGGACCCGAGCTCCAGCAGTTCCTCTTCGCCCGGCGCGGCTTCGGCGACCGGTGCGAGCATCCCGCCCGCGACCCACGACGCCCGCCGCTCCCCCGCGTCGACGACCTCCACGCGGTGTCCCGCGCGCGCGGCCGTCCACGCGACGGAGAGACCGATGATCCCGCCACCGACGACGGTGACGGCCGACTGCTGCTGCATCTGCGCTCCCTGCGCCGGCATGACCCGGATCAGGTTCGACGGTCGGGGCCTGCGCCCCCTCTCAGCCCGGATCCCGGGCTCCCGTGCCAACCACCACCACCGTACTCATCCGCCCGCGCGAGGTCAGCCGCCGCCCGGCCGCGGACTACCCTGGGGTCATGCCCGGATTGGACGGTGTCGGCATCCGCACGCGGCTCGCCGACGCACGGCTGTACCTCTGCACCGACGCGCGGGCGGAGCGGGGTGATCTGGCGGAGTTCGCCGACGCCGCGCTGTCCGGCGGCGTGGACATCATCCAGCTGCGGGACAAGGCTCCCGGCGGTGCTCCGCTGGAGGCGCGCCAGGAGCTCGCCGCGCTGGAGGTGCTCGCGGACGCGTGCGTGCGGCACGGCGCGCTGCTCGCGGTGAACGACCGCGCGGACGTGGCGCTGGCCGCGGAGGCCGACGTGCTGCACCTCGGCCAGGACGACCTGCCGGTGGCGACGGCCCGGCGCATCGTCGGCGACGAGGTGGTGGTGGGCCGCTCCACGCACGACGTGGTGCAGGCGGACGCGGCCGCGACCGAACCGGGCGTGGACTACTTCTGCACCGGGCCGGTGTGGACCACGCCGACGAAACCCGGCCGGGAGGCCGCGGGCATCCAGCTGGTCCGGCACGCCGCGGAGCACCGCGGGCACGGCAGGCCCTGGTTCGCGATCGGCGGCGTCGGCCACGACAACCTCGCCGAGGTCGTCGCGGCGGGCGCGGAGCGGATCGTGGTGGTCCGGGCCGTCACCGAGGCCGACGACCCGCGCGCCGCCGCCGAATCCCTCAAGGCCGGACTGTCCGCCTGACCCGGCGGGTCCCGGCACGACGAACGGGCTGCGTCTCGTGGGGCTGAGACGCAGCCCGTCCGGCTGCCATCACCCGGTGACCGGGCTCCCGATCAACCCGTGATCAGGGTCAGGCCGTAGGCGTCCAGGATCTCGTTGACCGGCTGGAAGTAGGTCGTGCCACCGCTGGTGCAGTCGCCGGACCCGCCGGAGGTCACGCCCTGGGCCTGGTCACCGGCCAGCCACGAGCCGCCGGAGTCGCCGGGCTCGGCGCACGCGTCGGTGCGGGTCAGCCCGGTGACGGTGCCCTCGGCGTAGTTCACCGTCTGGTTCTTGGCCTGGACGGTGCCGCAGTGCCAGCCGCTGGTGGAGCCGGAGCGGCAGATCGAGGCGCCCTCGGCGGCCTCGGTCGAACCGGCGACGCTGACGGTGCCGCCCGCGTAGTCGTTCACCAGGCCGCGCGGGGTCTCACCGGACGCGGTCTCCACGTAGGAGTAGTCGTCCCCGGGGAACGAGGAGCCCGCGAAGGTGCCGGACGGGGTGCTGGTGCTGTCGCCCTGGCTGCCGCAGTGCCCGGCGCTGACGAAGCCGCCCTCCACGGAGAAGCCCACGGAGCAGCGCGCGGAGTTCTCGATCGTGTAAGCGTTGCCGCCGATCACGTCGGCGAGGATGCGCGGTGCCTCCGCGGACTCGACGACGTGCACGGCCTGCGCGTCCACCCCGGTGGAGTGCACGAACTCGTTCGCGGCCGCACCGGCGCCCTCGGCGGCGGTGACCACGACCGAGTTGGCGGCCGAGTCCAGGTACCAGCCGGTGACGCCCTGCGGCGCCTGGCGGGTGTTGAGGCCGTCCACGACACCGGCGAGCTGCTTGGTGCTGTGCTCGACGACCTTCGGCTCGGCGCCCGCGGCGCGGATCTCGTCGGCCAGGTTCGCGTCGGTGGTGCCGACGACGAGCTTGCCGAGCCCGGCGTCGTAGCGCGAACCGCCGAACGAGTCGGCGAGCACGCCGCGCAGCGTCCGGTCCGCGGTGTTGGCGATGGCCTCGCTGTGCAGCCGGGCCTGCGCCTGGTCGGCGGTGAGGCCGAAGTCGCGCTGCATGGCTTCGAGCTGGGTGGCGGCCTTCGCCTGCGGCGCCGGGGCGACGGTGGCCGAGGCGGGCATGGTGAAGGCGGCGACGGTTCCGGCCGCCAGCACGATCGTCCCGGCCATTCTGGCCGCGAGCTTGCGCGTCATAGGTGGGTCTCCTACTCCTTGAGGTGGGGCTCAAAGATCCCTACGAGGAGCCAGTATTGGTGGGGACCACCACCCGGCACATCCACCTTTCGACGCATCGATGCGCAAAAATTCCCGGTTATCCGGCAGTTCTGCCGAATAACCGGGAATCATCACCATTCGCTGTGCTCCGGTCACGGAGCGTCCGGCTGCTCCTGCTGCGCTGATTCACCGCCCGCGGAACCGCGTTCTCCGGTGGTTCCGGATTCGGGCTGCCGCGCTCCGGTCGGTTCCGGGGCTTCGGAGGCGCCGGTATCTCCGGTGGGTTCGGTGGCCTCGCTCTGCCCGGTCTCGGTGGTCTCGGACGCGCCGGAGGTGGGTTCGCCGGAGGTGTTCTCCTGGGATTCGGAACCGGTCTCCTGCTCCGCCGAGCTGCTCGGTTCCGCGGTTTCCGACTCCTGCGGCACGGCGTCCCCGGTGTCGCGGTGCGCGGCGGGCGTGAAGACCTTGCTGATCGTGGTGCCGCCATCGCCGCCGGAGAGCGGCTTGCCGACGACGCCCTCGAAACCGGTGATCAGGAGCATGCCCAAACCGAAGATGAGGGCGCTGGTCGCGGCGACGACGCCCCAGCGGAGGCGGCGGCCGCGCGGCGGGGCGACGACCTCGGTGCCCGCTCCGGCGGCGTCCTCGGCGGCGGCGTCCTCGGCGGTGGAGTGCTCGGTGGTGGGGCGCTCGGCCGCGGCGGTGGCGTCACCGGCGGTGGTCCCCCAGCTCAGCATCCGGGTCCGCGCCTCGGCGGGGTCGAGCCTGCGCGTCGCGTCGGGATCGCGGTCGACCTGCTCACCGCCCGGCCAGTGCATCCCGGGCAGCTGGATCTTGCGGGTGGCCTCGTCGGCGGGCGCCTGCGGGCGGAGCGCCGGAGCCGCGGTGCCGTTGACCGGCGTGGCGGCCACGTACTGCTCGACCCTGGTGGGCTTCTTGATCCCGGCGCGGGCGACGACGACGTTCGCCTTGTCCTTGGTGACCTCCAGCTTCTCCTTGGTGGTCTCCAGCGAACGCTGGTACAGGGCGCCGCCGACGGTGATCACGACACTGGTCAGGCCCGCGCCGAAGACGGTGCCCGCGACCCCGAGGTACGACCCGAGGAACGCCGCGGTCACCGAGGCGAGCGCGCCTCCGGTGACCTGCGTGGCGGACAATTCGATCTTCTTCGATTTCTTTTCCGCGGGCTCATCGTCGTCGGTTCCGTTCGCCCCCCGTTCGGCATTCTCCTTCGCCACTGTGGCTCCTACTTGATCTGGTGCGCGCTCTCTCGAACCTGTCAACGGATGATCTCGCCACAATTCTCCCGATTGTTGCACTTTCGTGATGACTGCCACTTCGGGTAACGAGGAGAAGACCCGCTGATTTCGATCCAGGCGGTGTGGGAGCGGAGCGGTACGGCAGAACCGGCATTGCGCCGGGCAGCGGAAACCGGGCGCCGCGAAGGCGCGAACCGGTGGCCCCGACAAGGGGCGCTGCGGTCTCCGGCGGCACCGTCGGCGCGGGAGACAGCGCGGGACCCGGCTCGGCGCCGGGTCGGTCGATCACTGCGGCGGGTTGAGCCGGGCGACGAACTTGTACCGGTCGCCGCGGTAGATGGAGCGGACCCATTCGACGGGCTCGCCCGCGGAGTCGAAGGAGTGGCGGGACAGCAGCAGCATCGGCAGGCCCACGTCGGCGCCGAGCGTCTCGGCCTCCTCCGGGCTGGCCAGCGCGGTCTCGATGGTCTCGTCGGCGTGCCCGAGCTCCACGCCGAAGTGCTCGCGCAGCACCCGGTACAGCGAGCCGCCCGATTCGAGCCTGCCGGTGAGGCCGCGGAACCGGGACAGCGGCAGGTGGGTGGTCTCGATGGCCATCGGTTCCCCGTCGGCGAGCCGCAGCCGCCGCAGCCGCAGCGCGGTCGAGCCGGGCCGGGTGCCGAGCAGGGTGGCGAGTTCCTGGTCGGCGGGCTCCTCGACGACCTCCAGCAGCCGGGACGCCGGCTGGCGGCCCTGGGCGCGCATGTCCTCGGTGTAGCTGGAGAGCTGGAGCCGCTGCGCGACCTTCGGCTTGGCGGCGAAGGTGCCCTTGCCCTGCACCCGCAGCAGCCTGCCTTCGACCGTGAGCTCGGCGAGCGCCTGGCGCACGGTGGTGCGGGAGACGTCGAACTCGGCGGCCAGCGCGCGCTCGGTGGGGATCGGCGAGCCGGGGGGTAGCGAGCGCAGCATGTCGAGCAGGTGCTGCTTGAGCCCCCAGTACTTGGGTTCGCGCTGCGCGCGCACCGGGGTGTCCGCCCCGCCGGACACCGACGTTTCCAGCATTCGTCCTCCTACCGCCGAACCTGCCGCGATGGCCGCCGCTCCAGCACCCGATGTCCGGCCGCGGCCCCGGGCCGCCACCTCCCCGCACGAGGGGTGACCGCACGCGGCGGGGGTGGGTTCGCCCACCCGCGCGCCGCACCTGGCCCGTCCAGCATGCCTGACCGAGGACACGACCATCACGTTCTCCACAGTTTTCCCACATTGATGATCTTGGTCTGCACGCCGGGTGGCCGGAGGGGTGTCGCACGGGTCACGCTCGGGACCTCGGCACGTTCGATAACATTGGTCTAGACCTACCGGCCAGCGAGAGGCACCCATGAGCGAGGCGACACCCGGCGCGAGCATGCGCGCCGAGATCGACGAGCAGCCGCGGATCTTCGCCGAGCTGCTCGAAGCCACCGACATCGCCGCCGTCGCGGCCACCATCGCGCAGCGCAGGCCGCGGTTCGCGCTGCTGGCGGCCCGCGGCTCCAGCGACCACGCGGCGCTGTACGCCAAGTACCTCATCGAGGTGCTGCTGCAACTGCCCGCCGGGCTCGTCTCGCCGTCCACCACCACGCTCTACGGCGCGCAGCCCGACCTGCGGGACGTGCTGCTGCTGACCGTCAGCCAGAGCGGCGGCTCGCCCGACCTGATCGAGGTAACCGAGTCCGCCCGCCGCCGCGGCGCGACCACCGTCGCGATCACCAACACGCCCGACTCGGCGCTGAACCGGGCCGCCGAGCTCTCGGTACACGTCCACGCCGGGCAGGAGCTGGCGGTGGCCGCCACCAAGACCTACAGCGCCACGCTGCTCGCGCTGTACCTGCTCGTCGACGCGGTGCGCGGCGGGACGGGGCAGGCCGCGGCCGGGCTCCCCGACCTGGCGCGGCGGGCGCTCGCCGACGGCACCGCGGCGGTCGGCGAGGCGGTGCAGCGGCTGCGCGCCACCGAGCGGCTGGTCACCACCGCCCGCGGCTACTCGCTGGCCACCGCCCTGGAAGCGGCGCTGAAGCTCGCCGAGACGAGCTACCTGCCCGCCCGCGCCTACAGCGGCGCCGACCTGCTGCACGGGCCCGTCGCCGCCGTCGACCCCGCCACCGCGGTGCTCGCGGTCAGCGGCGAAGGCCGGGGAGGCGCGGCGATGCGCGAGGTGCTCGACGCGGTCCGCGAACGCGGCGCCGACGTGTGCACGCTCGGCTCCGGACCGGCCGCGGCGCACCACATCCCGGTGCCCGCCTGCGCCGAGGAGCTGGCGCCGGTGCTGGAGATCCTGCCGGTGCAGCAGCTCGCCCTCGAACTCGCGCTGGCCCGCGGCGGCGACCCGGACCGGCCGCGCGGCCTGTCCAAGGTGACCCGCACTCGATGATCGTCTGTTCGGACGAACGGACGACGCCCGCTCCGCGCGGTGCCGAGACCAGCACGTTCGGTGCCGCGCGGGGAAACGCCTGCTTCGACGGGGTCCGGCGGAGAAGTTAGAAGCCCGCCTCACCGAGGGGGCGGGGTGAGGCGGGCAGCGTCAGATTACGCCGAACGGGTCAGAAATGACCACCGTTCCGCGCCGGGAAAAACGGGACCGCCCGGGATGCGCCGAAGATCCCCTTCCGAGACCACCGCCGCGAACGGGCTCAGATCTCGTAGACCTCGCGGGCGTTGCCGTCGAAGATCGCCGACCGCTCCTGGTTCGACAGGCCGTCCAGCAAGCCCGACGTCAGCTCCAGCACCTCGCGGTAGGACGCCGACAGCAGGCACACCGGCCAGTCCGAGCCGAACAGCAACCGGCCGGGGCCGAACGCCGCCCGCACCACGTCCGCGAACGGCCGCAGCACGTCCACGTCCGGTTCCCGGCCCCAGCCGGCGGCCGTGACCAGACCGGACAGCTTGCACACCACGTTCGGGTGCTCGGCCAGCCTGCGCACCAGCACCGCCCACTCGGTCGGATCGCCGCCGACCGGCGGCCGGCCGCAGTGGTCCAGCACGAAGGTCAGCTGCGGGAACTCGGCCGCCGCCTTGATCACGGCGGGCAGCTGATCCGGCCGCGCCACCACCTCGAACAGCAGGCCAGCGTCCTCCACCGCGGCGAGCCCGCGCAGCACGTCCGGCCGGGCCATCCAGTCCGCGTCCGGTTCGGCCTCCACCCGGTGCCGGAGGCCGCGCAGCCACCGGCCCGCCGGGTGCGACAGCAGCGGACCGAGCTGCTCCCGCGCCGTGCGCGCGGTGAGGTCCACCCAGCCGACGACGGCGCCGATGCACTGCGCCGAATCGGCCAGCACCAGCATCTCCGGCGTCTCGTCCGGGTCCGCCGCGGTCTGCACCAGCACGGTGGTGTCCACCGAGGTGCCGCGGACGGCCTGCGCCAGGTCCGCGGGCCGGAAATCGCGGCGCAGCGGTTCCATCTCGGGTCCGGTGATCCACGGCTGGTCCCGGACGTCGATGTCCCACAGGTGGTGGTGCGCGTCGACGGTCATCGCTCGCTCGTCCTTCCCCGGATCCCGGCGATCAGCCCCACAGTGTGCTCGCCGCCCGGTGCGGAGCTCGGGGCGGGCGGGATTCCCGGCGCCGCGCGCTGCGGTACAACGGACGGATGCGGGAGTTGGTGCTCGGCCTCGACATCGGCGGCACGTCCAGCCGCGCCCAGGTCGGCGACCTGACCGGCCGGGTGCTCGGCAGCGGGTCCGCCGGGGGCGGCAACCCCAACTCGCACCCGCCCGAGCAGGCCGTCGCCCAGGTCGCGGCGGCGGCCCGCACCGCGCTCACCGGCCTGGACGGGGCAGCGGTGCGCTCCGCGGTGCTCGGCATGGCCGGGGTGAGCGCGATGACCGACCCGCGGGTGGCCGCGCTGTTCGAGGAGGGCTGGACATCGCTCGGGCTGGACTGCCCGGTGCGGGTGGTCAGCGACTGCGAGGTGGCGTTCGCCGCCGGGACCGGCGCCGCCGACGGGACCGTGCTCATCGCGGGCACCGGCGCCATCGCCGCCCGCATCGAGGACCGCCGGGAGGCGGCCGTCGCGGGCGGGCACGGCTGGCTGCTCGGCGACGAGGGATCGGCGTTCTGGCTCGGGCGGGAAGCGGTGCGGCACGCGCTGCGCACCGCGGACCGCGGCGAAGTGCCGGAGTCGGGGCTCGCCGGGGCGGTGCTGGAGCAGGTGCTCGGCGACACCGCGGGCGATCCGATGGCGGTGCGCAAACGGCTGATCACCGCGGTGAACGGGGCCGCGCCGATCCGGCTCGCCGAGCTGGCCCCGCTGGTCACCGCCGACTGCGCGGCGGGCGGGCCCGGGGCCGGGATCGTGGCCCGCGCCGCGGACGAGCTCGCCGACACGGCGGTGCGGGCGCGGCGGGACGGCGGCACGGGGCCGGTCGTGCTGGCCGGCGGGCTCACGGCCGACGGGAACCCGGTCGGCACCGCGCTGCGCGCCGCCCTCGCCGAACGGCTCCCCGGAGTACCGCTCCCCGCGGCGGGACCGGGCGCCGCCGGGGCCGCCTGGCTCGCCGCCCTGGACCGGACCGGCGACCCGCCGCGCTACCCGGGGATCTGACCCGCGCTCGCCGGGTCGGGTCCGCTTCCCGCCGGCGGCGAAGCGCGGAGCCGACGACCACCTGATCGACCGGGACCGCCGCTAGTGCTCAGCGGCCTTCTCACCAGGACGGCATCGTCCCTGGTGGCAGCGCCGCTCGGGGAACAGGTCCCGGGCCGCCGAGATCCCGCCACCTCACCCCTGCGCGACCTGCGGATGGCGGAGCCCGGGGTGGTCGGACGGCAGGGCCTTCTTCAAGACCCACCAGCTGCTCGCCACGCACAGCGCCACCAACGGCCAGGTGAGCGCCGCCTGCGCCGCGCTCAGCGCCAGCACCGCATCGGCCAGCCACAGCGGGATGAACACGAGCAGCCGCACCACGTACTGCCCGACCCACACCCAGCTGGCCAGGCCGTATCCGCGCAGCAGCGCCGGGTCCCGCCGCCACCGCTTCCCCTGCCCGAGCACGGCGCCGACGATGACGCCGAGCAGCGGCCAGCGGGCGGCGATGCTCACCATCCACATCAGCGCGCTCACCGCGTTGGTGACGAGCCGGGCGAGGAAGAAGTCCGCGGCGTTGCCGGTGTAGAGCGCGATCACCGCGCCGACCAGCACCGCGAGCAGGCTGATCAGCACCGCCAGCGGCCGGTCGCCCTTGCGCAGCCGCCACGCGCCGAGCACGGCGCCGACGGCCACGGCCGCCGCGCCACCGGCGAGGATCGATTCGCCGCCGAGCCACCAGCCGAGGCCGAACGCCACCGGCGGCAGGCTGGCGTCGAGCGCGCTGGTGCGGCCGCCGAGCAGCCCCATCAGCGAGTCCTGCTCGGATTCCGGGCGCCGCCCAGGGGTGCCCGCGTCCGGTTCGCCGTCGTCCGGGCCGGTCCGCGCCTGCCCCGTCTGCCGATCCTGCATCACGCTCTCCAGCCTGCCGCACCGGAGGCCGTGGACGCACCGGTGTCCCGGCGGATGCGCGTCACAGGCGGGGGTGTGCGGCTCGCATGCCTGTCTTCCAGCTCGTTCGCGGTGGTGGGGGCCGCGCGGTCGGGTCGGCGTCCGGTGGAGGTTCCGGCCGTGCCGGTAGGCAGTCAGCTCGCTCTCGATCATGTCACAGGAACGGCCACCGGTTTCGGGACGAACCGGACCGTTTCGCGCGGGTCGTCAGCCGCGGGCGAGGTGGGCGAGCTGGTCGGCCAAGAGCTCAGCGATGGAAGCCCGGTCCGCGGGCGCGCAGGTCACCAGCTCGCGGCCGTCCGGCGTGGTCTCGCCGAGCAGCGTGAACCGGCCGAGGTCGTTGTCGAACCAGGCGGGCCCGGCCGGAGCACCGCCGCGGCGGTCGCCGCCGGAGACCTGGAAGTGCCCGATGCGGTAGCGGGGCCGGGCGGTGATCTCCTCCAGCGCCCGGGAGTGCGCGGTCCGCTCGGCGCGCACCGGCTCGCCCGGCGGGATCGGTGCCTGCGGCAGCAGGTCGGCGCACACCTCGGGCAGGTCGTGCGGGTCGAGGAAGTCGAGCCGCAACCCGCGCCCGTCCAGCACGCCCACCACGCCCACCTCGCCGGTGGCGACGACGCGGGCGGCCAGCCGCTGCCCGGTGCGCACGTCGAGCAGCCCGGCCGCGGCGATGGACACCTCGGACCCGCACAGCAGGTACAGCGCGTCCTCCACCTCCGGTTCGGGCCTGCCGTCGGTGGCGAGACCGGCGGCTTCGAGCTCGCCCCACACCTGCCGGACGAGGCGGGTCCGTTCCTCGGCGGACTCCTCCGGCCGGGACAGTTCGAACGGGTACTGCCGGACGTCCAGGTCGAGCTGCTCGCCGAGGACGTCCACGGCGGGCAGCGAGAGGGCGATCGTGTCGACCATCGGCTGTCGCATCTCACCTTCGGTGCGGCGGGCTCGCTGCGGAGCCCGCCGGTCAGGGGGCGGAGCCCGGGGCTCCTCAGAAGTCGCGGTATCCCGGCGGTGCTTCGCCGAGCACCGGGGGTGCCACGAGGCGGCCGCCGCCGTACTCGTCGTCGTAGACGTCGTCGGCTTCGAGCAGGAACTGCGGGCCGCGGGTGCCCTCGTCCAGCTCGCCGGGGCGGTAGCCGCCGGTGCTGAACTCCCGTTCGCGGGACTCGTGCTGCGCTTCGTCGATCGCCGCCCAGGAGTTGCGGCGGGCGGGCCGCTGCGCGGAGGTGCGCGCCCGGGAGCTCATCGGGCCGAAGCCGCCGTCGGGGCGGGTTTCGGGCCGTTCCGGGAGCGCCGCCGGACGCTGTCGTTCGGGGCGCTGGGCGTCCTGCTGGTCCGCGGGGTGCGGGGGCTGCGGCTCGTTCGGACGCTGCTGCTCGACCGGACGCTGCGGCTCGACCGGACGCTGCTGCTCGACCGGACGCTGCTGCTCGACCGGACGCTGCTGCTCGACCGGACGCTGCGGCTCGACCGGACGCTGCTGCTCGACCGGACGCTGCTGCTCGTTCGGGCGCTGCTGCTCCGGCTGCCGGGGCGGCATCGGCGGCCGCACCGGTGCTCCCGGCGGCGGTCCCTGCTGGTGCGGCGGCGGCCCGTTCGGCGGCACGTCCGGCCGAGGCCCGGGCGGCATGCCCTCCGGCGCGGGCGGTAGGCCCGCTGCCGCGGGCGGTAGGCCCTCCGGCGCTGGAGGCAGGTCCGCTGGTGCTGAGGACATGCCTTCTGGCGCGGGGGGCAGTGGAGTGCCGTGCGGCGGCGAGAGCTGCTCAGGTCCGGGCGGCACCGGGTTGCCGGGAGACACCGGGACGCCGGGAGGCATCGGTGCACCGGAAAGCATCGGGGTGCCGGGCCGCGGTGGGCCCTGCTCGGCTCCCGGCGGCACCGGGTCGCCGGGCTGCGGGGCCTGGTCCCGCGCCGGAGCACCGTGCGGCGACGGGGTCTGCTCCGGCCTCGGCTGCTGCGGTCCGCCCGCGTCGGGCGGCAGCGGCGAGCCGGGTTCCGGGCGCGGCTGCACCGGCCCTGTGCCGGACGGCGGGGCGAGCTGCCCCGGCTGCGGGACCTCCGGCGGCTGCGGAATCCCGCGCGGCGCCGACTGCGGGTCGAAGCCGGATTGCGGCGCCGACGGTCCGCCATCGCCGGGTCGTCCCGGAACCGGCCCGGGGTGGCGTCCCGCGGGCGGCTCCGGGGCGGAGCCCGGTCGGCCTGCGGGCGGCGGGCCCTGGTGCGGCTGCTGCTCGAACTCGGCGGGCGGGCCGATCAGGCCGCCCGCCACGGCGGGGGCGTCCGGCAGGTCGAACAGGTTCGGCGGCTGCTCCGGAGGAGCCTGCTGGACTCCGCCGGGCTGCGGGCGTCCGCGATCGACCGGGCCGGGATGCGGTGGTCCGGGCGGCGGAACCGGTCCGCCCGGCGGCGGACCCTGCCTGCCGGGCGCGGCTTGCTGCGGCCCGGACGGCTGTTGACCGGGGTGCGGCGGACCGGCCTGGAACGGACCGGTGTGGGGCTGGCCCGGCTGAGGCTGGCCCGGCTGGGACTGGCCGGTCTGGGATTGGCCGACCTGGGGCTGGCCCGGCTGCGGCGAGCCGGTTTGGGCCTGGCCAGGTTGGAGCCGGCCGGGCTGCGACTGGCCCGGTTGGACGAGCCGGCCCGGCTGAAGCTGCTCGGGCTGCGGCGGCCCGGTTCGGCCCGGCCCCGGGCCGCCCGGCTGGGGCGCGCCGGGATGCGGCGCTCCTTGCCGTGGCAACGGCCCGGAAGCGTGCCGGTGCGGCGCCTGCTCGGGCGGCACCGGCGGACCGGCGGGCGGCCCCGGCACCGGCGTCGCACCGGGATGACCGGGCTGCACCGGCGCGGCCGCGTCGAACGGCTGCGGCGGGACCGGCTCGCGGGATCGGGGCGTTCCCGCGGCCGGCTCCGGCAGCGGGAGCTGCCCGGAGACCGGCCCTTCCGGCCGCACCTCCGCGCGGCCGCCGGGGCCGTGCGGGTGCGGTCCGGACTGCTCCGCCGCCCGGTCGGGCGCGGGCCGCCCGGTCCGCTGGGCGTCGAACGGGGGTCGTTCGGAGTCGAGCGGCTCGTCGTCGGTCCGCTGCTCCGCCGGCGCGTCCTGCTCCGGCGCGCCGGGCTGCGGCAGCGAGCCGAGCAGCGGGCCGGAGAAACCGGTGGGCCTGTTCGGCTCCCGCGGTTCGGCACCGGGCTCGGGCGACCGGGTCTGCTCGGCGAGTCCGACCAGGTCACCGGAGAGGGCCGAGGCGCCACCGGCCGGATCCGGCCGCTCGGGCTGCGCGGGCCGCCGCGGCGCGAGGCCGCGGCGCTCGTGCGCGAACCGGTCGCCGAGCCGTCCGATCCGGTCCCAGAGCACGAAGGGGTCGGGTTCGGCGGCCAGCGCCGCGAACTCGGCGCGCAGGTCGAACCGGCCGGGCCGGGTCGCCGGGCGCGCGGGCCTGCGCGCCTCCTCCGGGTTCAGCTCCCCCTGCGCCAGCGGCTCGCCGCGGGCGGGCGTGCCGGCCGGCGGTTCCGGGAGGCGCCCGGACGGCGGCGGCTCGCCGGGGCCACCGGGCCGCGGCAGCCTGCCGGAGTCGTGCCTGCCGCCGGGGCGCGGCGGTTCGGGGGTTCCGCCGGGCAGCGGCAGCTCCCCGGACGCCTGCAGATCACCGGCGCGGCGCAGGTCCGGCGCGGGCCTGCGAGGCCCGCCGCCGTCACCGTGCGCAGCGACGGCCCCGACCGGGTGCTCCCGGGCAGGTGATCCGGTGTGGTCGTGCGGAGTCCGCGCACCGGACTCGCGGAATTCCCCGGACATCAGGTGATCACCACCGAGAACGGATTCGGAATGGCGGAAATCTCCGGAAACGAGCGATTCGCCGGAAATGACGGTCTCGCCGGCGGAGAAGGATTCATCGGTGGTACGGCCGCCGAATTCGGGCATCCGCGGTTCGCTGCGGAAGGCCGCGTCCGGGCCGAGCTCGCCGCCGAGCCGGGCACCGCCGGGCGCGTTCACCGGGCGCGGCGGAGCGGGCCGCCGGGTGGCGACACCGGGCGCGGGTCTGCCCGGCCTGCGGGCGGGCTCGCCGGGTTCGGCGTCGCGCGGTGGTTCGGGCGCCCGGCGTGGCGCGGCGGGCAGCGGTCGGCCCGCTGGTCCCGGCGCCGCCGGGTCGTGCGGTGACGTCACTTCTCCCCCAGCTCTCGGATGCACTTCGGCCGCCGCGGGCCCCTCGCCCGGGCGTTCGGCACCGGTGCGGCGCGCGTCGGTCCGACGTTCGCGGTCCGGCCGTCGTTCCCGCTCACGCACCTGCGGTCCGGGTACCGGCGCCGGTCCCGGCCTGCCGGGGCCTCGCGGCGCGAAGCCCTGCGTCGACGTCGTCCCCCACCGCGCGCAGGGTCGCCACCTGCGTCGATCGCGACATCACGAGCCCCCTCGTTGCTTCTGCTACCGCCGAGCGACATTAGCAGTCGCGTTCGAGGCGTACGGTGGTTTCCCGGCAAGCCACCACTATTCCCGCGGGTGCACGCGCGTGGCATCGACCGGTCTCGTTCGGCAAGGTGCGGCGCATCGCACGTCCGGCGAGTTCTCCGACTCGGAACGAAGTGCACCGGCGCGGAATAAAATCGGAACATTCGAGTGCCGTTACTCACTCCACCCGTAACCGACGGTGGCGTAGGTCGCGATCGGAGGACCACTGTGTTCTCCGGCGAATCGAACAGCGCAGGAGGAGGGCCGATGAACGGCCGGGAGCAATGGGACGGCGGAGCACGGCGGGCGAACTGGGCCAGTTTCGCCGCGTTGGGCGACAGCTTCACCGAGGGGATCGCCGACCCGGCTCCGGGCGGCGGCTTCCGCGGCTGGGCCGACCGCCTGGCCGAGCACCTGACGACCCGGGAACCCGAGCTGCGGTACGCGAACCTGGCGGTGCGCGGCAAGCTGCTCCGCCAGATCGTCGAGACGCAGGTGCCGCAGGCGCTGGAGCTGCGGCCCGCGCTGGTCTCGCTCGTCGGCGGCGGCAACGACATCATCCGGCCCGGCGGCGACCCGGACGAGCTGGCCGCGATCTTCGACGACGCGGTGGCGCGGCTGCGCGCGACCGGTGCGGACGTGCTGATCGGCACCGGTTTCGACACCTCGACGACGCCGGTGCTGCGACGGGTGCGCGGCAAGGTGGGCACGTACAACGCGCACCTGCGGGCGGTCGCGGACAAGCACGGCTGCTTCGTGGTCGACCTGTGGTCGATGCGGGTGCTGCAGGACCAGCGCGCGTGGAGCGACGACCGGCTGCACCTGTCCGCGGAGGGCCACCGCCGGGTGGCGCTGCGGGCGTGCGAGGCGCTGGGCGTCGAGGTCGACCAGGACTGGCGCACCGCGTGGCCGGAGCTGCCGACCCGCACGTGGCGGGTGCAGCGGGCCGAGGACATCCAGTGGGCCCGGGAGCACCTGGCGCCGTGGATCGTGCGCCGGCTGCGCGGGCGCTCCAGCGGGGACGGTCGCGGGCCGAAGCGCGCTGATCGACTGGAGCTACGAGCTGTGCTCCGAGCAGGACCGGATCGCCTGGGCGCGGGTGTCGGTGTTCGCGGGCAGCTTCGGCCTCGCC
>NZ_JBEYUS010000048.1:0-50326 GCF_040643635.1 Saccharopolyspora sp. NPDC047091 | reverse complement strand
CCTGGCCGATCCGGTGGTGGCGCTGCTGATCGGCTTGCTGATCGGGTGCGCGCTGACCGCGTGGACGTTGTCCCGCGACGCCGTGGTGCGGGCGCCGACCAGCGGCACCACGTCCTCGCCCTGCGCGGCGACCCACGCGATGGCCAGCTGGGCGACGGTGCAGCCCTTCTCGTCCGCGACCCGGCGCAGCTCCTCCACCAGCGCCAGGTTGTGCTCCACGTTGCCGCTGGAGAACCGCGGCGACGCCCCGCGCGCGTCCCCGGTGGCACCGCCGCGCTCCGCGCTCCAGTGCCCGGAGATGAGGCCGCGACCCAGCACGCCGTACGCGGTCAGGCCGATGCCGAGCTCGCGCAACGTCGGCAGCACCTCGGCCTCCACCGCGCGGGACAGCAGCGAGTACTCGATCTGCAGGTCCGCGATCGGGTGCACCGCGTGGGCCCGGCGGATCGTGTCCGCGTCCACCTCGGAGAGACCGATGTGGCGCACGTGCCCGGCCTCGACCATCTCGGCGATCGCCCCGATGGTGTCCTCGATGGGCACCGCCGGGTCGAGCCGCGCGGGCCGGTACACGTCGATGTGGTCGGTGCCCAGCCGCTGCAGCGAGTAGGCCAGGAAGTTCCGCACCGCCGCCGGCCGGTTGTCCTGCCCGCCGAAGCGCATGCCGGGGCCGCGGAGCGCGCCGAACTTGACGCTCAGCAGGTAGTCCTCCCGGTTCCGGTCGCGCAGCGCCTCGGCGAGCAGCAGTTCGTTGTGGCCCATCGCGTAGAAGTCGCCGGTGTCGATGAGCGTGACCCCCGCGTCCAGCGCGCGGTGCACGGTGGCGATGCTCTCCGCCCGGTCGGACGCGCCGTACGCCTCCCCGGACATGCCCATCGCGCCGAGCCCCAGCGCGGAGCTCACCGGTCCGGTCGTCCCCAGCTTTCGTTGCCGCATGGCGTGTTCTCCTTCGTAGGTCTCGCCGTCCACCTTGCGCCGGAACCGGGCGGTGCGGGAGCGAGCGTGCATCGTGGGAGAGCCGCTCCCTGGATGCGGTCGGCGGCCGGGAGCAAGATGGAACCGTGCAGCGTGATGCCCTGGCCGATTTCCTGCGCCGCCGCCGCGAAGCGGTCCGCCCCGCCCAGGTGGGGCTGCCCGCCGGGCCGCGGCGCCGCACCGCCGGACTCCGCCGGGAGGAGGTGGCGATGCTGGCGGGCATGTCGGTGGACTACGTGGTGCGCCTGGAGCAGGGCCGCAGCAGCCAGCCGTCGACGCAGCTGCTCGGCGCGCTCGCGCGGGCGCTGCGGCTGTCCGACGACGAGTGCGCGCACCTGTTCCACCTCGCCGGGCACCACCCGCCGCACGCGGCCGGGACGGCCCGCACGGCCCGCGCCGGGCTGGTGCGGATGCTCGACCTGCTCGGCGACACGCCCGCGCTGGTGCTGTCCGACCTGGGCGAGGTGCTGGCGCAGAACCCGGCGAGCCTGGCGCTGATGGGCGACCAGACCCGGTTCACCGGCGACGACCGCTACCTGGTGCACCGGTGGTTCACCGACCCCGACGTGCAGCTGCGGCACCTGCCGGAGGAGCACGACCGGCACTCCCACCAGCTGGTCGCGGACCTGCGGGCGACCGCGGGCCGCCGCGCGGACGATCCGGAGGTGGCCGCGCTGGTGGAACGGCTGCGGGCGGCGAGCGACGAGTTCCGGCGGCGCTGGGACGAGCACGAGGTGGCCGTCCGCCGCGCCGACCGCAAGACCCTGGTGCACCCGCGGGTGGGCCCGCTGCTGATGGACTGCGAAACGCTCGTCACCCCGGACCAGCGGCAAGAACTCCTCGTCCTCACCCCCGCCGACACCGACACCCGCGAACGCCTGGACCTGCTCCTGGTCCTCGGCACCGAGGAATTCCCGGCAGACGCCCCACCCCGCTGACCGCCCGCGCGGCTGCGGCGGGGCGGGCGGCCTTCCGGGCCGGTGACGCGTGGGCCGGTCACCGGCCCGAAGCCCCGGTACCCGTCGGGGAAGGGGTTCCGGGTACCGGGGCCGGGTTCCTCGCCGGAGCTCGCGGTCGGGGGAGCGAGTCCGGCGAGGCGCGGCCTGCCGCCGGGGGCTGCGGACGGCCGCGGTCCGGGTCAGGCCGCCGCGCTCAGGCGGCGGCCGAATCCGGGGATCGGCGGGAGCCACTGCGGTGTCGCGATCCGGCCCGGCGCGTCCGGGTCCTGCTCGGGCCAGGCGATCGGCGGCTCCGGCGGCGGTTCGGCGTGGAACGAACGGCGTTCGGACAGCACGACCAAGGCGATCTCGAACGCGGACGACGTTCCCGGCTCGTCGTCGTGCGCCACCGCCGCGACGCAGGACTGGCACACCTCGCGCCCGTCCGGCGGTGGGATGTCCAGGACGCGCGACATCCGGCCGGTGAGCGGGTGTCTGCAGATCGCGACGATCACCGCTCCCCGCGCGCCACGACCCACCAGGTGCCAGGTCGAGCACCACTCCGAGGTCAGCCAGGCCCGCCCGGTCACGCCGGTGCCTCGAAACCGAGTTCGGCGCGCGCGGCGGCGGACCGGAGCGCCGTCGTGCGGACGCACACCATGCACGGCATCCCGCGGAGGCCGTCGACGAGCTCCGCTTCGTCCGCGCGCAGCACCGCCGCGCAGAGCGTGCCCCAGTCCCCGTCCGGGCGGCGAACACCCGCGTGCACGACCCGGCGGGTCTCGCCCACCAGACCCGGCGCGTAGCGGACCCGCACGACGTCATCGGCGTTCACGATCGCTTCCCGAGGTTCGAGGGACAGGTTCTCAACCCTGTCCCGAGTTCTCCGAGCTGTTCAGCCGTGGACTCACTGTTCTCGCTGTATCAAGAACAGCTTCCATGTACCCGAGCACACGATCAATGCCTCTTTCGAGTGCACCGGCTTCGCTTAGCCTGTGGTCATGCCAGAGACCACGCCGTCACCACGCGCGTACATCCTGGGCTCCGAGATCAGGGAGGCGCGGAAGCGCTGCGGACACTCGCTCCGCGCCATGGGCGAGAAACTGGACGTCGCGCACTCCGTGATCGCCCGTTGGGAACGTGGCGAACGCGTACCGGGACAAGATTCGATCGTCGCGTTGTGCGCCGTACTCGACATCAACGGCGAGGCGCGTGAACGTGTGATCACGCTCGCCCGCGAGGCTGCCGCGGAATTGGCCAATTCCGTCTCCGTCGGGGCAGACGGTGAAGCGGATGTGTTGGCCGCGCTGATGGACTTCGAGCGGAACGCCCAGCGGATCACCAACGTGGCACCCGTCGTCATCCCGGGATTGCTGCAGACGTCGGACTACGCGCGAGCCATCGTCGACGGCAGCGCGTCGAACGCCGAGCGGGACCGAATGGTGTCGATGCGGATCGGCCGTCGCGACGTGCTGACTCGCCGCAGGAACCCGGTGCAGTACACGGCTTTCCTCCTCGAATGGTCATTGCTCCAACCGATCGGCGACGACGCGGCGATGCGCGATCAGCTGGAGTTCCTCATCGAGATGTCCGAGCGGGAGAACGTCACGATCCGAGTCGTGCCGCAGTCAGCGGGATGGACGCCGATCCACGCCGGTCAGTACGTGCTCCTGGAGTTCGCGAAGGCTTCGCCAGTGGTGCTCATGGAACACCTCCGTTCGTCGACGTTCCTCCGCGACGAAGGTGATGTCCGCGCGTTCGTGGAAGCGCGAGACGATATCGAGACAATGGCGATGAGTCCGGCGGACACGGTCGGGCTCATCGGCGAGGTTCTCGAACGGAGGGGATGAACGACGTGACTGTTTCGAACTCGTCGACACCGACCGGGTGGCGCAAGTCCACCCGCAGCCACCAGCACAGCGACTGCGTCGAGGTCGGCCGGGTCGGGGGAGGTGCCGCGGTGCGGGACAGCAAGGACCGGGGCGCGGGCCACTTCACCACCACCGCCGCGCAGTGGACCGCGTTCGTGCGGGCGGTCGGGAACGGCCGCTTCGACGCCTGAGCAGGACCGGCCCCGGCGAACGTCCTCGCCGGGGCCGTCGCGCTACGGTGCCGCGACCGGATCGTCGCTGCGCTGCGGTTCGGGGGCCGGGCGGGGTGCGTTGTGGTGCGGGCGGGCCCGGTTGTGCACTCCGGACGCGAGCTCGTGCAGGCTGCGGTCCTTCGGGTGCAGCCGCACCACCAGGGCGTACAGCGCGACGAACACCATCGACAGCAGCCCGGCCGCCACCCCGGCCAAGGCCACCAGCAGCACGTTCTCGTGGAGCTCGCCGGAGCGGAACACCTCCAGCACCGCGCCCGGCGTGCCCCGGCCCCACAGCACCCCGGCCGCCACCACCAGGAGCAGCAGCGGTGGCAGGAACGGCACGGCCAGCACCACGGCGCGCAGCAGCAGCCGCCACGCCGCCGGACGAGCTCCCGACTCGTCGACGAGCTCCAGCAGCAGCAAGCGCTTGCCCGGCGTCGCCCCGATCCACGCGGGCAGCGCCACGAACCAACCGCCCAGCACCGCGGCCGGACCCCACCACGCGGGCAGCCCGACCACGACCGCCGAGAGCAGCGCGAGCGCGCTCAGCACCGCGGCCCCGGCCAGGTCCAGCAGCAGCGCCACCGCCCGCCGTCCGAACGGGACCGGGTGCCGCGCCAGCACCCGCTCGTCCAACGCGTTCAACGCGGGCACCGCACGCCCCACCTGCCCGCCGAGCCACCAGCCGAGCATCGCGCCGAGCGTGTTCACCAGCAGGTCGTCCACGTCGAACAGCCGGTACGGGCACGGGTAGAGGCCGAACACGCCGGTCCCCTGCGTCACCTCGAACGACAGCGCCACGCCCGCCGCCACCGCCAGCGACGTCCACGGGCCGCGCCGGAAGTGGTAGCGCAGGAACACGCCCAGCGGCAGCAGCAGGAGCAGGTTGAACCCGGTCTCGATCACCGCGGAGTTGTGCAGCACCAGGTCGCCGAAGGTCACCCGGTGCCCGGATTCCTTCCACACGTCCAGAAACGTGTTGCCCGGCGTCAGCTGCCACTGCCCCATCAGCGGGTACTCGCGGCACACGTCCACCGAGGCGCCGGGCAGCGGCATCAGCACCAGGCAGTACGCGGTGATCAGGTAGTACAGGAAGGCGTAGAACGACAGCGCCCACCAGCGCACCACGCCGTGCCTGCGGTAGAGCACCACGGCCACCGGGACGAGCAGGGCGAAGGCGAGCAGCGGGAACAGCACCGCGGCGGTGCGGATCGGCAAGAGGTACGCGTCGGCCACGCGGAGCAGCATCCCCGCAGGGCGGTCCCGGGCACCTCGGCCGATCGGCGCGTTCCCGTCGGCCATCAGGTCAGCGGTGCGCGGCCTCCCCGCCGGTGTGCGCGCGGAGTTCCACGGTGAGACCGGATTCCGCCGAGGTGGCGCGGACACCGGTGAAGTCGGAGATGCGGGGCAGCCCGTCCGCCGCGGGTCCGGTGCGGGAGCCGACGACGACCACCCGGCCGCCTGCGGCGCGGGCGGCCTCGATCCCGGCCTCGGCGTCCTCGAAGATCAGGGCCTCGGTGGCGGGAACGCCGAGCGCGGCCGCCGCCTGCAGGTAGCCCTCCGGGTCGGGTTTGCCGCGCCGCACGTCCTCACCGGTGACGACCACGTCCGGCATCGGCAGCCCCACCGCCGCCATGCGGCGCGCGGCCAGCGCCGGTCCCGCGGAGGTCACCAGCGCCCAGCTCCCGCCGGGCAGCCCGGCCAGCAGTTCGGCGGCGCCGGGGATCGCCACGACCCCGTCCAGGTCGCGCAGTTCCTGCTCGTCGATGCGGGCGGTCTCCGCGGCCACGTCGGCGCCCGCGGGCAGGTGGCGGGCGACGGTCTCGCCGCCGCGGCGGCCGTGCGAGTCGACGAGGATGTCGGCCACGTCCAGCCCGTGCCGTGCCGCGAAGTCGTGCCAGACCCGCTCCACCACCGCGGTGGAGTCGACGAGCGTGCCGTCCATGTCGAACAGCAGGGCGCGCGGGCGGAACCGTGCGGTCATGGTGGTCCTTCCTGGTGCTGCGGTCCGGTGCGCTCCCACCTTCGCGGTGGACGCCGTTCCGCGCCAGGTTCCCTGCTGAATCGTGACACCAGAACTTGAAAATGATTCAGGAAAGGCCCGGAATTCTTCGCGCCGAAGAATTCCGGACCCACCCGAGGACTACATCACCACTGGACCATCGAGGGGTTTCCCTCGCTGCCCTGGGCGCCGAGACCGATTCCGGATCCCGCGTTGTAGGTGGACGCGCCCACGTGGAAAGTGGAACCGTCGGCGCGGATGCCCCAGACGTCGACCGGCGCGTTCGGGCCCGCCGAGGAGAAGTCGTGGTTCCAGCACTGGCCCGGGTTCTGGATGGTGCTGGCCATGCCCGGCGAGCTCATGCCGCCGCCCAGGTCGACGGAGTGGACCTCCACGTACGCCGCGTAGTCGCCCTGCGCGCAGAACTCGATCTTGCCCGGCACGGCGGCCGAGGCCGCGGTCGCGCCGACCGTCCCCGCCAGCAGCGCGCCACCCAGCAGCGCGACCGCGCCCGCGGAGATGCGCCGGACAGAATTGTTCATTCCCATGTGGGGATTCCCTTCGCGAAAGCAGAAACCGGCACCGCTCGGATGCCGCACTCACATTCAATCCCCGGTGTACGACGAGACCGCCGCCGACATCACTCCGGAACTCGGCCCTGCGGGGATTCCCCCCACGAAGGAGGAATCGTCGGCACATCGCGGCGGAACCCGATTCCGCCGTTCGAGGAAGTGCGATCCCGGTGGCCCACCGCCCGGGAACCCGCGGCCGAGCGAGCCGGACCTGCACGACCTGCTCAGACCACCGCCTGCACCGCCGTGTGCCCGAGCAGCGCCGCGCCCACCGACGCCAGCACGCTGATCGCGATGTTCAACCCCGCGTAGAAGTACGCGCGGTCCTCCGCGAGCCGCACGGTCTCGTAACCGAACGTGCTGTACGTCGTCAGCGCGCCGCAGAACCCGACACCGACCAGCTCCGAGACCAGCGGCGGTAACGCCCCGCCCGCCCCGGCGAGACCACCGAGCACCATCGAACCCAGCACGTTCACCGTCAGCGTCCCCCACGGGAAAAGCGTGTCGTGCCGGGACTGCACCGCGCGGTCCGTGAGGTAGCGCAGCGGGGCACCGATCATCGCCCCGAGGAACACCAGTGCCACCGTCACGCCCGCTCGCTCCCCCGGTAGACGATGGTCTCGACCTCGTCGAGCACCACCGCGCCATCGCCGATCAGCCCGTCCAGCTGCGGCAGGAAATCGCGCACCTTCTGCTCCGAGTCCACGATCACCACCAGCACCGGCAGGTCCTCCGCCAAGTCCAGCAACCGCGTCGTGTGCACCCGGGACGACAACCCGTAGCCCTCCACGCCGCGCAGCACGGTCGCCCCGGCCAGGCCCGCGTCCCGGGCCCGCTTGACGATCTCGTGGTAGAGCGGTTTGTGATGCCACCGGTCGTCGGCACCGAGGAATATGGACATCCGCAAGGCCATCTCAGCCCACCTCCCTGACCACGGCCCACCGGGTCAACGCCACGCCGAGCAGCACCGCGAACAGCGCGCACAGCAACGTTCCCGCCAGGTAGGCCCCCGCGACCAGCGCGCTCCCCGGAGCCAGCAGCGCGCCGAACTCCACCGCATAGGTGGAAAAAGTGGTGAACCCGCCGAGCACGCCGACGCCGAAGAACGGCCGCACCAGCGGATGCGCCGTCCACACCTCGGTGATCAGCACCATCAGCACGCCGATGAGCAGGCAACCCAGCACGTTGATCGAGAACGTCCCCCACGGGAACCGCCCCGGCTCGGTCGGCAGCAGCAGCCCCACGCCGTAGCGGGAGATCGCGCCCAGCCCGCCACCGAGGGCGATGACCAGCAGGACCGCACCTCTGGTGCGGGAGAGTTCGCGCCGTTGCGCGGGAATCCGGGTGTCCACGTCCGGATCGATGACGTCGTCGGGGTTCGCCATGCACGCCTCCTACCGGCATCGGACGCACGCGTCCGGTCCGATAGGGACCGTTGGCGGCGTCGTGCCGCGGTTCTCCGACCTTCGGAGCGGCGAGCCCCACCACCGCTGCGCACGATGGTACCTGCCCGCAGGCCCGGTCAGCTCCCGGTCGACGGCGGGACGAACCCCGATTCGAACGCTCGGATCACGGCCTGCGTGCGGTCCCGCGCGCCGAGCTTGGCCAGCACGTTCCCCACGTGCGTCTTCACCGTCTGCACCCCGACGAACAACCGCTGCGCGATCTCGCCGTTGGACAGGCCCGCCGCCATCAGCCGCAGCACCTCCGCCTCCCGCGCACTCAGCCCGGCCCCGTCGAGCCCGCCCGAGCCGGTCGCACCGCGGTGCGCGGCGAGACGCCGGATCGCGGCCGGGAACAGCAGCGAATCGCCCGCGGCGACCGTGCGCACGGCGGCGACGATCTGCTCCGGCCCGGCCCGCTTGAGCAGGAAACCGCTGGCTCCGGCGCGCAGTGCGTCGTACACGTGGTCGTCGTTCTCGAACGTCGTCAGCACGACCACCTTCGGCGGCCCGTCCGCGGCGACCAGGTGTTCGGTGGCCCTGATGCCGTCCACCGCGGGCATCCGCACGTCCATCAGCACCACGTCGGGCTTCGCCCGGCGCACCTGGTCCGGCACGTCGGCGCCGTCGGCGGCCTCACCGACCACGGCGATGTCCGGTTCGGAGTCCAGGATCGCGCGCAGCCCCGAGCGGATCAGCGGCTCGTCGTCCACCAGCAGGACGCCGATGCGGCCTTCGGTCATGCGCCCTCCAGCGGAATCCGCACCGCTACCTCCCACTCGTCCCCGCTCGGCCCCGCCGCGAACTCCCCGCGCAGCAGTTCCACGCGCTCGGCGATGCCGACCAGGCCGCGCCCGCCGCGCGCGACGGCGCGCGAGCGGGATTCGCCGCGCGGGTTGCGCACCCGCACGCGCAGCGACCCGTCCGCCACCTCGACGCGCAGGACGACCGGCACCTTGCCCGCGTGGCGCAGCACGTTCGTCAAGCTCTCCTGCACGATCCGGAACGCGGCGGCGGACGGCTCCGCCCCGACGGCCCCCAGGTCACCGCGCAGTTCGGCGTCCACCTCGATCCCGGCGTGCTCGGTCGCGGCCAGCAGCGCGGGCAACCGGGCGAGGCCCGCCTCCTCGTGCGGCGCCTCGTCCCGCAGCAAGCCGAGCACGTGGTCGAGGTCCTCCAGCGCGGCGCGGGCCGAATCCTCGATCGCCAGCAACGCCGCCTCCGCACCGTCGCGATCGCGGTCCAGCACGCGGCGCGCGGCCCCCGCCTGCACCGAGACGACGCTGAGCGCGTGCCCGACCGAATCGTGCAGCTCCCGGGCCAGCAGGTCGCGCTCCACGAGCCGCTCGGCCCGCCGCTGCAACCGCGCGATCCGCTCCCCCGCGGGGACGCCGAGCAGCACCGCCGCGGCCCGCCCGAACAGCGCACCGGTGCCCGCGACCACGCACACCAGCGCCAGCAGCGCCGCCGACGCCGCGGCGGGCAGCCACGCGCCGGCCCACCCGGCGGGCACCGGCACCATCCCCCCGGGGCCCAGCCCGAACTCGCCGGTGAACGGGGCGGTCCACGCCAGCACGAACACCACCGGCAGCACCAGGCTCGCCGCGCTCACCAGCCCGCCGACGAGGGCGTGCGCCACGAACAGCGCGCTCATCCGCAGCCGCACCGCCGGTTCCGCCGCATCCGCCTCCGGCGCGGGGTCGTCGAGCAGCACCCGCACCGCCGTCCCCTCCAGCACCCGCACCGCGGGCACGGCGGAGACGGCCACCGTCGCCGCGAGGGTCAGCGCGGTCCCGATGGCGAACGCCGTGCCGAGACCTGTCACGACCGGCACCGCGGCCGGCACGGCCACCGCCGCGAAAACCAGCGGCGGCACCAGCATCGCCCCGCCGAACACCAGGTACGCCCAGCGCCGGTAGGTCGAACCGCGCAGCACCGGCCCGAGCGTCCACTGCCTCATCCGCTGATCCTCACCCGTGCGTCACCGGCCGCGCAGGCAGCCGAGGCCGGTGAGTCCGAACAGCAACCCACCGGTCAGGAACACCGGCTCGTAGACCACCGTGGCGAACCTGGCCATCGGGTCCAGGTCCGCCACGGCGAGCCGCCCGGACGCCAGTGCCAGCCAGTCGACGACCGAGGGCGCCGCGTGCACCACCAGCAGCGCCGCGGACCCCCAGACCGCGGCGTGCAGCAGCCACCTCGGCACCCGGCGCCCCCAGGGCCGCACCGGCGCCAGCGCCACCGCCACCGCGACCGCGCACAGCGGGATCGCCACGATGTCGATGACCAGCAGCGGGAGGTTCGAGGTCACGGACGTTCCCGGTGGCAGGCCGATCGTGCCGCCCGCCAGCCAGTGCACGTGCACGAGACCGAACAGCGCCGCCCAGGCCGCCGCTCCGTGCGCGGCGGCGGTGCCCCACCGCCGCCGCTCACCACGTTCCTCCGCCATGCCAAGAGAATCGTCCCGCGCGCCCGTCCTCCGACTCCCCCGCCGGAGGGAATCGGCTCCCGCCCGGGAGTGATCGCTACGCCGCGCCCCCGGCTGCCCGGTGACCAGCGGGCCGGGCCCGGGGGAGCCGCGCGCGAGGCCGCCGTGCCAGGCTTCGGGTACCGGACCGGACGACCCGACAGGAGCAGCGGCCGTGAGCAGCCAGCGCAAGACCCGTGCGTTCGAGAAGCGGATGTCGGAGGTGCTCGGCATCCGCCCGAACCAGGTCGAGTCCGTGTTCCGCGGCGCCCGGCCCACCTCGATCCGGGTGAACCGGCTGCTGGACGAGGAGCGGTACCGGGAGACGCTGGAGTTCGTGCGGGCCGAGGCGCCCGGGCTGATCCCGGTGGACTGGTGCGAGCACTCGTTCTTCTGGCCGGACAACGACGGTTTCGACGAGGTGCTGCCGCTCGCCCACGAAGGCCGGGTGTACCTGCAGAACGCGGCGAGCCTGATCCCGCCGGTGGCGCTGGACGCGCAGCCCGGGGACTCGGTGCTCGACGTCGCCGCCGCCCCCGGTGGGAAGGCGTTCCACATCGCGGCGCGCACCGGCAACGAGGGTGAGTTGTGGCTGAACGACTCGGCCCCGCCGCGGGCCGCGAAGCTCGCGGAGCTGGCCGAGCTCTACGGGGTGCGGTACGCGGAGCTGACCACGCACAACGCGCAGTACATCGACAAGTCGGTGCCCGCGGAGCGGTTCGACCGGATCCTGCTGGACGTGCAGTGCTCCGGGGAGGGCCGGGTGAACCTGCGCAAGTCCGACGCGCTGCGCTTCTGGTCCGAGGAGCGGATCGAGAAGTACAAGCACCTGCAGACGAAGATGTGCGACGCGGCGTACAAGCTGCTGAAACCGGGCGGGACGCTGGTGTACTCGACGTGCACGTTGAGCCCGGAGGAGGACGAGTTCCCGGTGCACAAGGTGCTGCGCAGGCACTCCGACCTGTCGGTGGCGCCGCTCGGGTTCAGCGAGGAGGAGTTCCTGCCGGGCCTGGGTTCCTGGCGGGGCGAGAAGTTCGACCAGGGCCTGCGGCACGCGGTGCGGGTGCGGCCCTCGGACGTCTTCGAGGGGTTCTTCGTGGCGAAGCTGGTCAAGGACCCGTCCTGACGACGACCGATCGTGTAATGGCGAACGCCTGTTCGACCCCGTAATCATGGAAGAGGCCCGGAGTTCCGCAGCTCACAACGAGCCGCGGGAACCCCGCACCGGGCCGGACCGACTGTGTGCACGGGTGGCCTGATCGCGGCCACCGGAGTTCCGCGAGAGGGTGCCCGATGTCCCCGACGACGACCCAGCCGACCGGACCGCCCGCCGGATCGGCGCCGACCGCCCCGTCCCGGCAGGTCGAGCTGTCCGTGCGCGGCATGACCTGCGCCGCCTGCGCGACCCGGGTGGAGCGCAAGCTCAACAAGCTCGACGGCGTGCGGGCCGCCGTGAACTACGCGACGGCCGTCGCCACCGTCGAGCTCTCCGCCGGACGCGGGGCCGAGGACGAGGTCGAGCGGCTGATCGGCACCGTGCGCGGAGCCGGCTACGACGCGGAACCGGTGCCCCCACCGGACGCGGAGCCCGAACCCGCCGCGAACGGGTCCGCGCCGGACCGGGTGCGGGACCTGTGGCGGCGGATGCTGGTCGCGGTGGTGCTGTTCGTGCCGCTGTGCGACCTGTCGATCCTGTTCACGGTGGTGCCGCAGTCCCGCTTCCCCGGCTGGCAGTGGCTGCTGGTGGCGTTGACGCTGCCGGTCGCGGGCTGGGCCGCGTGGCCGTTCCACCGGGCCGCGCTGCGCGGCGCCCGGCGCGGCGCGTCCTCGATGGACACCCTGGTGTCGCTGGGCGTCACCGCCGCCGTCGGCTGGTCGCTGTACGCGATGTTCGCCCGGCCCGACCCGGTCGGCGAACCCGGCTGGTGGCTGCTGCTGAACCCGCAGGGCGCGCTGTACCTGGAGGTCGCGGCGGGCGTGACCGCGTTCGTGCTGGCCGGCCGCTACTTCGAGGCGCGGGCGCAGCGGCGGGCCGGGGACGCGCTGCACGCGCTGGCCGCGCTGCGGGCCAAGGACGTGACCGTGCTGCTCGACGACGGTTCCCAGCAGGAGGTCCCGGCGGCGGAACTCCGCACCGGGCAGCGGTTCCTGGTGCGGCCCGGTGGGACCGTCGCCACCGACGGGATCGTCGAGGACGGTCGCGGTGCGCTGGATCGCAGCGCCATGACCGGCGAATCCGCGCCGGTCGAGGTCGGTGCCGGGGACGACGTGCTCGGCGGCACGACGGTGCTCGACGGGCGGCTCGTGGTGCGGGCCACCCAGGTCGGGGCGGACACCCGGCTCGGGGCCATGCTGCGGCTGGTGTCCGAGGCCCAGTCCGGCAAGGCCGCCGTGCAGCGGCTGGCGGACCGGATCTCCGCGTACTTCGTGCCCGCCGTGCTGGCCGGATCGGCGCTGACCCTGCTGGCCTGGCTGCTGTGGACCGGCGACCCGGACCGCGCGTTCACGGCGGCGCTGGCGGTGCTGGTGATCGCCTGCCCGTGCGCGCTGGGCCTGGCCACGCCCACGGCGCTGATGGTCGCGTCCGGGCGCGGCGCCACGCTGGGCATCTTCATCAAGGGCTACCAGGCGCTGGAGTCGACCCGCGACGTGGACACCGTGGTGCTGGACAAGACCGGCACCGTCACCGAGGGCCGGATGTCGGTGGTGGAGCTGCACGTCCTGCCGGAGCACGACCGGGCCGGGGTGCTGCGCCGGGCGGGCGCGGTCGAGGACGCCTCGGAGCACGCGGTGGCCGCCGCGATCACCGCGTTCGCCCGCACCGAAGCGGATTCCCGCGCGGTGGGCGCCGACGGCGGAGGTGCCGGAGCGGCCGATACCGGCGGGACCGATACCGGCGCACCGTCCGAAGAGGACAGTACGGCGGTCCGGTTCCCCGCGGTCCACTCGTTCGCGGCCCGGCCAGGACTCGGCGCGCACGGCGTCGTCGAGGACCGCGACGTCCTCATCGGCCGCCGCGCGCTGTTCGACGAACGGGATTGGGACGTGCCCGCCGGGCTCGACCGGCTCCGCGAGAGCTGGGAGGCGCAGGGCCGCACCGCGGTGCTCTGCGGCGAGGACGGCGCGGCCGTCGCCGTGTTCGCGCTGGCCGACGCGGTGAAACCCACCGCCGCGCGGGCCGTCGCCGAACTGCACCGGCTCGGGCTGCGCACCATCCTGCTCACCGGCGACAACGCCACGACCGGCCGGGCGGTGGCCGACGAGGTCGGCATCGAACGCATCATCTCCGAAGTGCTGCCCGACGAGAAGGCCGAAGTGGTGCGCGGTCTCCGCACCGAAGGCCACGTCGTCGCGGTGATCGGCGACGGCGTGAACGACGCCCCCGCACTGGCCACCGCCGACCTCGGGCTGGCCGTCGCGACCGGCACCGACATCGCCATCGACGCCGCCGACCTGATCCTGGTCCGGGACGACCTGACGGTCGCACCGGACGCGATCCGGCTGGCGCGGGCCACGTTGCGCACGATCCGCGGGAACCTGCTCTGGGCCTTCGGCTACAACCTCGCCGCGCTGCCGCTGGCCGCGCTGGGGCTGCTCAACCCGCTCATCGCGGGCGCCACGATGGCGCTGTCCTCGTTCTTCGTGGTGTCCAACAGCCTGCGGCTGCGGCGCTTCACCGGGCTGCGCACCGACTAGCGGCGACGCGCGCGACCGGGCCGCACCAGCACCGGCCGACGGTCCGGTCGCGCGCCCACGCCCGGATCTCCGCGTCGAGCGTGGGACGCGCATCCGGTTCGTCCTCGTACCGGACCCGCCACTCCCGCATCGCCGCGAGCTCCTGGTCCGGGTGGAAGTAGCCGACACCCACGACGAACCCGACGGCCCGGTACGGCGAGATCATCCCGTCCAGCAGGGCACCGGCCGCGTTCCGGCACGCCATCGGGAACGACCGCTCGGCGCCGCCCGGACCGATCAGGACCTGCGGCGGGATCTCCACCAGCGGGGCCAGTGCGAGCCGCTCGTCGCGGGAGGCGTGCCGGTGCGGATCGGCCGCCACCTCCGCCAGCGGTTCCCGCAGCTGGTCGACGCAGCGCAGCACGGCCCGCTCCCAGTGGCTGCCGGTGCGGTGCTGCGCCGGATCGTCCAGCAGGGCGAGCACTTCCCGGTAGAGCTGCACCACGCCGCTCGTCGCCACGTCCAGGTCGAGCAGCGCGCAGCCGTGCACGAACCAGGCCAATGCCCGGCCACGGGCCCGCTCCGGCTCCGCGTGGTCCCGCCGCGCGTCGAGACCGCGCAGCTCCTCGACGCGCAGCCGCACTCCACGTGGTCGCACGCCCGCCGAGGATAGGGGCTCGTCCAGGTCCGGTCCCCCGAATCCCGTTGCCGGTCGGGGCAGGTTCGCGGACCCTCCGTCAGCGGCGTTCCGCCAGCTTCGCCAACATCGCGTTGTAGGCCGCGAGCTCGTCGTCCCCGGACCGGTCGGCGCGGCGCGCCACCCGCGTGTCGTGCCGGTTCCACTGGGTCAGCAGCGCGATCAGCACCACCACCAGCGGCGCCTCCCCCGCCGCCCACGCGATGCCGCCGCCGAGCTTCTGGTCCGCGAGCAGGTCCTGCGCCCACGGCAGGTCGAGGGTCCGGTAGAAGTTCTCCGCGATCACGTCGTTCATGCCCATCACGATCACGCCGAAGAACGCGTGGAACGGCATCACCGCGAACACCATGCCCAGCCGCCCCAGGTGCGGCAGCGGCTTCGGCGCCGGATCGACCCCGATCACCGTCCAGTAGTACAGGTAGCCGATGAGGACGAAGTGGACGTTCATCAACTCGTGCGCCCAGTGCTCGGACATCGCGTTCTCGAACAACGGCGTGAAGTACAAGGCGTAGAACGAACCCACGAACAGCACCGTCGCGATCCCCGGATGCGCCACCGCTCGCGCCACCGGTGAGTGCACCACCGCCAGCAGCACCTCCCTGGCGCCGTGCGGATTCCCCCGGCCCGCGGTCGGCAACGCCCGCAGCGCCAACGTGATCGGACCACCCAGCACGAGCAGCACCGGCGCCAGCATGTTCAGCACCATGTGCACCAGCATGTGCACGCTGAACACCCCGGACGAGTAGACGCCCAGCCCGGAGGACGTCGCGACCAGCACCGTCGCGCAGCCGAGCAGCCACGCCGCCGTGCGCCCGGCAGGCCACCGGTCCCCGCGCCGGCGCAACCGGCGCACCCCCGCCACGTACAGCGCCGCCAGCACCACCACGGCGAGGCCCAGGACCAGGTCGAAGCGCCAGGTGCCCAGGAATCCCCAGGCGCTCGGCGGGCCCGGCAGGTCGTAGCCGAGGATCACCTCCGAGGAGCTCGCCTCGCGGTCCAGCATGTTCGGCGGCGGCGTCTGCGCCATGCCCATCGACACCCCGACCGACACCAGCATGATCACCAGCTCGGCGGACAGCAGCGCCACCGGCGCCGCGAACCGGCGCCGCACCCAACTCCCGCAAGCGCCGAGCAGCGCCAGCAGCACGATCTTCGCGAGCACCAGCGCACCGAACCCGGTCCGCCCCAGGTCGGACAGCGGCATCAGCACCAGCACGTCCACCAGGCCGGACGCCGCCAGCACCAGCCAGCTCACGCCGGCGAACCGGCGGTACCTGCGCAGCACCAGCTCGCGGTGCGCGCCACCGCGCCGCAGGTGCGCGATCACCGCCGCGAGCAGCCCCAGCCACAGCGCCGCCGCCAGCACGTGCAGCACGATCGCGTTGGTCCCGAAGTCGTGCCCCGCGTTCGACGCCGAATGGCCCACCACCGCGGGCGGCAGCAGCCCGAACGCGGCGAGCGCCACTAGCCCCAGCGCGGGCCGCCAGCGCAAGGTCATCCGCGCGCTGATCGCCACCACCAGCGCGACGCCCGCGGTGATCGCCCACGCGGTCGGCTCGTACAGGGCGCTGAACAACCCGGTGAACGCATCCGGGGGCAGCACGCGGCGCAGCGGATGGCCGGTCCCGTCCGCCATCTCGAACGGCATCATCAGCACCGCCGCGACCGCCCACACCCACGCCGCCGCACCCGCCGCGCGCACCGCGGCGAACCCGTCCGGCGCGATGCCGCCGGAGTTTCGCGGCGAGGTGAAGAACGCGGCGAACGCCAACGCCCCCAGCGTGATCGCGGCGGCCGAGTCCGCCACCAGCCGCACCAGCCCGATCCCGATCCGCACCACCACGCCCGGATCGGACAACCCGAGCAGCGCGTAGCCGGATTCGCCGAGGAACACGGCGACGAACGCGGACACCAGCGCCGCGACGCTCGCGCCCGCGATCCACGGCAGGCGGTGCGGGGGCTGCGAACCGGGTGGTGCCACTGCGTTCGTCCTCGTGCTCGGCGTCCGGCGGCGGACGGCGGCCCGCCCCGGGAACGGGCCGCTGCCCGTTCCCCGACTGGTCGCGCACCCCGCTGCCCGAGTTCCGCGCACCCGCTGTGACCTCACTCGCACCCGGCTCCGGCGGAGTGAGCGGACCGTTCGTCCGATCCCGCTGGACGAACGGTCCGCTCACCCACCCCGAACCCGAGTGAACGGACCCCTCGCCCAATCCCACTGGACCAACGGTCCGCTCACCCACCCCGAACCCGAGTGAACGGACCCCTCGCCCAATCCCACTGGACCAACGGTCCGTTCACCCGCGCCCGTCGGGTTCGGCGAACGGGGCAGCGGGCACCTCCGTCCGCTCCCACATCGTGGAGGGGGATGTCACAGCGGGAACCGAGCACGATGATCAGGCGACTAGTGGATCGACCGAAGCGGCTGAGGACAGGAGCGGCGATGGCCACGGATCCAGGTCTCGCGGAGCAGCAGGCGCCGGAATCACCCGGTGCGGAGGCGGCGCGGCCGGCGGACCCGCCCGCGTGGGCGGTGCTGCGGCCGCTGGTGCTGCGCCTGCACTTCTACGCGGGTGTGTTCATCGCACCGTTCCTGGTGGTGGCCGCGCTGACCGGCCTGGTGTACGTGTTCACACCGCAGCTGGAGGAGGCCGTCTACGCCCGGGAGCTGCACGTGCCCGCCGCGTCGGCGGTGCACCCGCTGTCGGAGCAGGTCGCGACGGCCCGCGGCGTGCGCCCGAGCGAGCGGGTGCAGGCGGTGCGCCCGGGCGCGACCGGCACCGACACCACCCAAGTGATCTTCGCGGCGCCGGACCTCCCGGAGAGCTACGTGCGCACCGTCTTCGTCGACCCGCACACGCTGGAGGTGCGCGGCGACCTGGTCACCTACGGTTCGGGCCAGGCGCTGCCGCTGCGCGCGTGGATCGACAACCTGCACCGGGGCCTGCACCTGGGCGATGCGGGCCGGCTCTACAGCGAGCTGGCGGCGAGCTGGTTGTGGCTGGTGGTGCTGGGCGGGGTGGCGCTGTGGATCGGCCGCACCCGCCGCGAACGGCGCGCCCGGCTGCTGCTGGCGCCGGAGTTCCGCCCGGCCGGGCGCAGGCGAGTGCTGTCCTGGCACGGGGCGGTCGGGTTGTGGGCGGCGCTCGGGCTGCTGTTCCTGTCCGCGACCGGCCTGACCTGGTCGGTGCACGCGGGCGAGAACGTGACCGCGGTGCGCGAGCAGCTGTCCTGGGAGACCCCGGCGGTGTCGACCGCGCTGCCGTCGCACGCCGCGCGGGACGTGGGCATCGACCGGGTGCACGCCGCGGCTCTGGAGGCAGGCCTGGACGGGCCGGTGGAGATCACGGCGCCCGCCGACCCGGGTTCCGCCTACACCGTGCAGCAGGTGCAGCGCAGCTGGCCGACGAAGCAGGACCAGGTGGCGGTGGACCCGTCGACCGGGTCGATCACCGAGACGATCCGGTTCGCCGACTACCCGCTGATGGCGAAGCTGTCCCGCTGGGGCATCGACGCGCACATGGGGCTGCTGTTCGGGCTGGCGAACCAGCTGGTGCTGGCGGCGCTGATGCTCGGCCTGCTCTCGATGATCTTCTGGGGCTACCGGATGTGGTGGCTGCGCAGGCCCACCCGCGGCGGCGGCCGGGTCGGCCGGGTGCCTCCGCGGCGCGTTCCGGGAGTTCTCGGCGCGTTCGTCGTCCGAAGTGGACGATTCGGTCCTGGCGGCGGGTTCGGCTTCGACGCGCGGCTGGACCTCCGCGCGGGGTTCGACGCGTTCGGTCTCCCGCTCGCCGATCGCGCCGGCCGCCTGTTGCTCCTGCTCGGCCTGCGCCGCGATCTTGAGCGCGTTCGCGCGGCGGGTTCCGGGCGGGGCGAGGGTGCCGAGCCCGGCGATCTCCTCGACCGGGATGTCGATGACCTGCTTGCGGAACGCTTCGCCGGTGCTGCGCCGGTCCACCATCCAGCGCAGCACGAGCAGGCCCGGCCGCAGCCGGAACCCGCGCATGCCGTGCTTGGCCTCGTAGTCCGCGCGCAGCTCCAGCAGCACCACGTCGAACACCGCGACCGCCGCGATGGGGAGCCCGGCGGCGACGATCTGCGCCTCCTGGCTCGGCTGGTGGATCCAGTTGATCCACGAGCTGACGCCGGTGAACGCCCACATCAGGATGCGGCCGCGCACCGCGGAGCGGCCGTTGATGGAGGAGCGGTAGGTCATCAGGGTGCAGGCGAACGCGGCGCCGTCGAAGGTGGCGGGCACCAGCCACGCCGACCAGTAGGTGAACCCGGCCATCGACTGCATGCCGTACTCGTGCAGGCCGACGAAGCTCGCGCCCCAGCCCATCACGGCGGCCATCGCCACGAAGATCAGCGCGGCGATGGACAGCGAGCGGCTTCCGCGATCGCGGGGGGCGCTGGGAAGCGGCTCCGCGTTCGGAATCGGGCTGCTGGTCGAGTGCTCGCTGCTCTTGGCGGCGTCATGCACGGGGTGTCCTCCAGATTCGCGTGACGGCACGCTCGGCAGTGCCGGATAGTAACTAACCCATCACCTGGACGGATGACCGGATGCCGATTCTGTGCTAGGGGAGGGCCCGATTCGCTAGCAATGAGTGGTTTTCGCCGGGTGGCCGACCGCCGCGCGGCAGGAGCGGAGGCGCCGGGATCAGCCGGTGAAGCTCGCGATGACCTCCGGGTGCGCGTCGGCCCACCGAGCCGCCGCCGCCTTCTCCTGGCCCTTGGGCGCGGCGTTGACCTCGTTCTCCAGCGACGCCAGCTGCGCGTCGTCGAGGTGGAACTTCCGCACCATTCCCGTCACCTCGGGGAAGTCGGCCGTGAAGCCCTTCCGGCCGACCGCGTGGATCTGTTCCGCCGCCCCCATCGCGCCGCGCGGATCGGCCAGGTCCTTGATCGGGAACTTCGCGTACGCCCAGTGCGGGTGCCACAGCGTCACCACGATCGGCTGGTGCGCGTCGACGGCGCGTTGCAGCGACGCGAGCATCGCGGTGGTGGAGGAGGTCTGGAGGGTGTACTGCCCGTCCAGCCCGTACTGCGGGATCATCTGGTCGCGGGTCACCCGGCTGAGACCGGCCCCCGGGTCGATGCCGGTGATGGTGCCGCCGAACTCGCCGGCCCGGCCGCGCAGGTCCTCGATCGAGTTCACGTCCACCAGGTAGTCCGGTACCGCGATGTTCAACGTCGCCCGGTCGTACCAGACGCCGAGGTCCTCCAGCCGGTCGTGGTACTGCGCCCAGTAGTCGGCGTGCGTCTGCGGCAGCCACGAGTCGAGGAACAGGTCGACGTCGCCCTTCGCCAGCCCCGCGTAGGTCGGTCCGGCCTCCAGCTCGGTCAGCTGCACCTGGTAGCCCCGCCGTTCCAGCACCACCTCGTACAGGTTGCTGACGGCGATCGCCTCGTCCCAGGCGATGTAGCCGATGGTGATCCGCTTGCTCTGCTGCCCGGTCTCCGGTTGCCTGCCGCCGCACCCGGCGGCGAGCAGCACGAGCGCCGCCAGCAGTGCGACGCACGCGACCCAGCGCGATCTCCGCATGGTCCTGCCTCCCGTCCTCGTCATCCGGTGCGCGCGGCGCGGCGCGCCGCGGGGGAGCGGTCGGCGAGCACGGCGGTGATCCGGTCCAGGTAGACGGCGAGGATCACCACCGCCACGCCCGCTTCGAACCCGGCGCCCAGCTGCACCCGCGTTACCGCGGTGTAGACCTCGGTGCCCAGGCCTTCGGCGCCGACCATGCCCGCGATGACCACCATCGACAGCGACAGCATGATCACCTGGTTGATTCCGGCCATGATCGACGGCAGGGCCAGCGGCAGCTGGATGCCGGTGAGGATCCGGCGCGGCGGCGCCCCGAACGCGTGGCCCGCTTCGACCACCTCGGCGTCGACCTGCCGGATGCCCAGCTCGGTCAGCCGCACCCCCGGCGGCAGCGCGAAGATCACCGTGGCGACCACGCCGGGCACCGACCCGATGTTGAAGAAGAAGATCACCGGGATGAGGTAGACGAACGCGGGCATCGTCTGCATCAGGTCCAGCACCGGCCGCACCACCCGGCTCACCACCCGGCTGCGGGCCGCCAGCACTCCCAGCGGGACGGCCACCGCGATCGCGATCGCGCTGGCCACGAGCACGAGCGCCGAGGTCTGCACCGTCGGCGGGAACTCCCGCATGCTCACCACCAGCCCGAACCCCAGCAGCGCGAACAACGCGAACCGCCAGCCGCGCAGCCACCAGCCCAGCGCCGCCAGCAGCAGCACCAGCACCCACGACGGCGGCCACAGCAGCGCCGCGGTCAGCCCGTCCACCGCCGAGCGCACCACCAGGTCGATGAAGTCGAAGACCGGGCCGATCGTGTCGTCGAGGAAGTTCACCAGCGCCTGGAACCAGTCGCCGAGCGGAACCCTGGGTAGCTCAGGCATCGCCGCCCTCCTGCCCGCCCGCGCCGAGCGCGCGCAGCAGCGGCACCGGCCGCACCAGCCCCACCAGCCGGCCCGTCCCGTCGACGACCGGGGTGTCGGTGCCGACGCGGCCGAGGAATCCGTCGAGCGTGCGGTCCGCGGCCACGGGCTCCGGCCCGGGGTGCAGCAGGTCGGCGAGCGCGGCGTCCGGTGGTGCGAGCTCCGCGGCCGACCGCTCCAGCAGCCCCACCGGCCGCCCGCGGTCGGTGATCGGCAGCCGGTCCAGGTCGTGCTCGCGCAGCAGCTCCAGCGCCCGCCGCAGCGGCTCGGCGCGATCCGCGTGCACGGCCGGTTCGGCGACGAGCCCGGCGGTGAGCACCCGGCTGCGGTCCACGTCCCGCACGAAGCGCGCCACGTAGTCGTCCGCCGGGCGGTGCAGGATCTCGGCGGCGGTGCCGACCTGCACGATGCGCCCGGCGCGCATCACCGCGATGCGGTCGCCCAGCCGCATCGCCTCGTTGAGGTCGTGGGTGATGAACACGATCGTCTTGCCCAGCTCGCCCTGCAGCCGCACCAGCTGGTCCTGCATGTCCCGCTTGATCAGCGGGTCGAGCGCGCTGAACGCCTCGTCCATCAGCAGCACGTCGGTGCCCGCGGCCAGTGCTCTGGCCAGCCCCACCCGCTGGCGCATGCCGCCGGAGAGCTGCGCCGGGAACCGGTGCTCCCACCCGGTCAGGCCCACCATGCCCAGCGCCTCCGCCGCCCGTCCGCGGGCGCGCGCCGGCGGATCGCCGCGGACCAGCGGCCCGTACTCGGCGTTGTCCAGCACGGTGCGGTGCGGCAGCAGCGCGAAGTGCTGGAACACCATGCTCATGGTGCGTTGCCGCAGCACCCGCAGGTCCCGGCCGGTGAGCGCGGTGACGTCGCGGTCGTCGGCGCGCACCCGGCCCGCGGTGGGGGTGAGCAGGCCGTTGAGCATCCGGATCAGCGTGGACTTGCCGGAGCCGGACAGGCCCATCACCACGAACGTCTCCCCGGGCTCGACGGTGAACCCGACGTCGAGCACGGCGACGGTGGCGCCCGCCCCGGCCGGGTCACCGGCCCGGCAACGCCGCAGCGCCTCCTCGGGCCGGGTGCCGAAGACCTTGCACAGACCGTCCGCTCGGAGCGATGTCAACGCCTCGCCTCCTCGCCCGGTGCGGCTCGCGCGGACCTGTGCCAGATCCCGCGATCCCGTGCGGTGCGGCGGAAATCCTCCGCATCCGACCGAGGATAGGCCCGGGGCGGGCGGGGCCCGACATTGTCGAAAGTCCCGACTGCGGGCGGCCCGCGGCAGTGCCCTGGTTCTCACGATGTGTAACGGGGCGGCGTCCGGTCGGCGGAGACGTTTAAGGTCGGATGCATGCAACCCTGGTCGTCGGTCCCCGTGCCCCAGGTGCCGGGCACACCCCGCCCCCTCCGGCTCTTCGACACCGCCACCGGCGAGGTCCGGCCCACCCAGCCCGGCCCCGTCGCGCGGATGTACGTCTGCGGCATCACCCCGTACGACGCCACCCACCTCGGTCACGCCGCCACCTACCTGGCGTTCGACCTGGTCCACCGCATGTGGCTGGACAACGGCCACGAAGTGCACTACGTGCAGAACGTCACCGACATCGACGACCCGCTGCTGGAGCGGGCCGACCGGGACGGCGAGGACTGGATCGTGCTGGGCATGCGCGAGACGGCGCTGTTCCGGGAGGACATGTCCGCGCTGCGGGTGCTGCCGCCGCAGGACTTCATCGGTGCGGTCGAGGCCATGCCGGAGATCGTGGAGGCCGTCGGGAAGCTGCTGTCCTCCGGCGCGGCCTACCGGGTCGACGACGAGTACCCGGACGTCTACTACCGGCACGATGCGACCGGCCGGTTCGGCTACGAGTCGAACTACGGCCCGGAGGACATGCTCAAGTTCTTCGCCGAGCGCGGCGGCGACCCGGACCGCCCCGGCAAGGAGCACCCGCTGGACGCGCTGCTGTGGCGGGCCGCCCGTCCCGGTGAGCCGTCCTGGGAGTCCGAGCTCGGGCCCGGCAGGCCCGGCTGGCACCTGGAGTGCTCGGTGATCGCGCTGAACCGGCTGCGGATGGACTTCGACGTGCAGGGCGGCGGCTCCGACCTCGCGTTCCCGCACCACGAGTACAGCGCCGCGCACGCCGAGGCGCTGACCGGCGAATCCCCGTTCGCGCGGCACTACTGCCACGCGGGCATGGTCGGCCTCGACGGCGAGAAGATGTCCAAGTCCAAGGGCAACCTGGTGTTCGTCTCGCGGCTGCGCGGCGACCGGGTGGACCCGATGGCGGTGCGGCTGGCGCTGCTGGACGCGCACTACCGCACGGACCGCTCCTGGACGGCGGACGCGCTCACCGCGGGCACCGCTCGGCTCGCCCGCTGGCGGGAGGCCGCGGCGCTGACCGCGGGGCCCGCCACGGCGACCGCGATCGCCGGGTTGCGGGACCGGCTCGCCGACGACCTGGACACCGAAGGCGCGCTGCGCGCGATCGACACGTGGGCCGACGAGGCGCTCGCGGGCGGCGGCAGCGACGCGGCCGCGCCCGACGAGATCCGCGCCGCGGTCGACGCGCTGCTGGGCGTGCAGCTCTGAGCAGCGGGCCCGAACAGCGGAACGCCCTCCGAGCCTGGCTCGGAGGGCGTTCTCGTGCGATCGGGCGTGCGCATCAGCCGGGTCCGGGACCCAGCGGCCCCTTGCCGCCCGGCCCCCGCCTGCGCAGGTAGCGCTCGAACTCGGCGGCGATCGCGTCGCCGCTGGTCTCGGTGAGCTTCACCTCGGCATCGCCGCGTTCTTCCAGGGCGCGCACGTAGTTGCGCACGTCCTCGTCCTCCTCGGCCATCTCGCTGACCGTGGTCTCCCACTCCTCGGCCTGGTCGGGCAGGTTGCCGAGCGGGACCTCCAGGTCCAGCGCGTCCTCCACCCGGTGCAGCAGCGCCAGCGTCGCCTTCGGCGACGGCGGCTGCGACACGTAGTGCGGGACCGCCGCCCAGAACGAGATCGCCGGGATGCCCGACTGCACGCACGAGTCCTGGAAGATCCCCACGATGCCCGTCGGGCCCTCGTAGGTGGAGCGCTCCAGCCCGTAGCGGGTCGCCGAGTCCGCGTCGTAGGCCGTGCCGGTCACCGGAACCGGGCGGGTGTGCGGCGAATCGGCCAGCAGCGCGCCTAGCGAGACCACGGTGCGCACCCCCGCCTTGTCGAGGTGCTCCAGCAGCTCCGCGCAGAACGCGTTCCAGCGCATGTTCGGCTCTATCCCGTGCACGAGCACCACGTCGTGCTCGGCGCCCGGCGGCCGGCACACCGACAGCCGCGTCGTCGGCCAGCTCACCTTGCGGGTCACGCCGTCCACCAGCTTCACCGTGGGGCGCGAGACCTGGAAGTCGTAGTACGGGTCCGGGTCGATCTCGGCCAGCGGGGAGGCGTCCCAGGTGAGTTCGAGGTGCTCGATCGCGGAGCTTGCGGCGTCGCCCGCATCGTTCCAACCTTCGAATCCGATCACCGCGATCGGAGCGGTCGGCCCTGCGGGTTTGCCTTCGGTCGATGTCCCTTCGGTCGATTTCCCCTCGGTCCGGTCCACCTGGTCTGCGGAGCGTGGTTCGCGATCGTTCACCGCGTCAGCCTACGACCTATCGCCGACGTGAGCGCCCGACATCCCGCAGACGTTCGGAACCGGCGGGGGAGGGATCGGCCACGTTCGCTGGGAGCCGCCCCGGGCGCCCTGCTGTACTGGCGGGGTGGGACTGATGAGCTTGCTGAGATCAGGGCGCGATGGCTGACGCCCGCCCCGCCGCCGTTCTGTTCGACATGGACGGCACCTTGGTCGATTCCGAGAAGCTGTGGTCGATCTCGCTGAGCGATTACGCCGTGCACCGCGGTGGTGAGCTCGGCGTCGCCACCCGCGAAGCGATGGTCGGCTCGAACATGTCCACCAGCATGCGGATGCTGCTGGCCGATCTGGGCCTGCCCGCCGATCCGGCGAACGTCGCGGACGCCGCCGGGTGGGTCGAGAAGCGCAGCGCCGAGCTGTTCCGCCAGGGCCTGCCGTGGCGGCCCGGGGCCCGGGAGGCGCTCGACCAGGTGCGCGCGCTGGGCATCCCGTCCGCGCTGGTCACCTCCACGATCCGCTCGCTGGCGGAGATCGCGCTGGACACGCTGGGCCGGGATTTCTTCGACGTCACCGTCTGCGGTGACGAGGTCGACGGCCGCAACAAGCCCGACCCGGAGCCGTACCTGCGGGCGGCGCGGCTGCTGGACGTGGACCCGCGGCGCTGCGTGGCGGTGGAGGACTCGCCGACCGGAGTGGCGGCGGCCGTCGCCGCCGGGTGCACCGTGGTCGCGGTGCCCTGCGAGGTGCCGCTGGAGCCGGGGGAGCGGCGGGTGCTGCTGTCCTCGCTGGAGTCCTTCGACGTGCCCGCGCTGAGCGCGCTGCTGCCGGGCGCGGTCGCGTGAGCGGCGGCGGGACCGCTGTCGGGTCCCGCCGCGCCGGATGCGAGGATCGAACGTCGTGAAGACCTTCGACGAGCTGTTCAGCGAGCTCCAGGAACGCGCCCGCACCCGGCCGGAGGGCTCGGCCACCGTCGCCGCGCTCGACGCCGGAGTGCACGCGCAGGGCAAGAAGGTCATCGAGGAGGCGGGCGAGGTGTGGCTCGCCGCCGAGCACGAGTCCGACGAAGCGCTGGCCGAGGAGATCTCGCAGCTGCTCTACCGGCTCCAAGTGATCATGCTCGCCCGCGGGCTGAGCACCGAGGACGTCTACCGGTACCTCTGAACGTGCGACGCGAGCGGGTGGAACATCCCGTTCGTCCCTGTCGTCCCGTTCAACTCCGTTGCCCCGATGGAGGAATCCGCCTCGGCGCGACCTCGATCGCCGATCACTCGGTCATAATGGGAGTGATCTTGAAGCGATGAGGTGGGGGTGAGGAAGATGGCCGTAGTGCAGCCAGGGGAAGCGGCTCCCCAATGGGAGATCGTGGCCGGGATGCCGTGCTGGATCGAGCTGGTCACCACCGACGTGGACCAGGCCCGCGAGTTCTACGCCGAGCTCTTCGGCTGGCAGTACGACACGCACCAGGACGACGAGGCCGGGGAGCACGTCGTCGCCTACCGCGACGGGTTCCCCGTCGCCAGCATCCGCCGCTCCGCGGGCGAGCACTCCGAATGGCGGCTGTTCCTCGCGGCGCAGGACGTCGACGCCGTCGCGGAGCAGGCCCGGGGCGAAGGCGCCCGGATCGTCGTGCCGCCCGCCGACGTCCCCGGCATCGGCCGCAAGACCGTCCTCACGGGGCCCTCCGACGCCGAGTTCGGGTTGCTCTCGCCCGACGACTCCTGGCAGTTCGACGTCGGCCTGCCCGGCACCCTCATGTGGGCCGAGCTCGTCACCATCAAAGCCGCCGCCGCCGACGGCTTCTTCCAGCACCTCTTCGGCTACGAAGCCGAGCAGTTCGGCGCCGAGAACCGCTCCAACTACGCCGTCTGGTACCTCGCCGGGGAATCCGTGCTCGCCCGGGTCAGCATGATCCGGGACTACATCACCCCCGACACCCGGCCGCACTGGCTGCTCTACCTCGGCGCCGACGCCGAGGAAGGCATCGACGGGCTCGTGCACCGCGCCATCGGACTCGGCGGACGAGTCCGCGTCGACCCCTACGGCTCCAGCATCGGCCGGGTCGCCGTGCTGCGGGACCCCACCGGGGCGCGGTTCGCGGTCGTGGACGACACCCAGGCCACCGACTGGTTCGACAGCGCGGCCAACTTCGATCCTTACGACGACTGATCGTCTTCGGCCTGCCCGGCGGGGCGAGTAGCGGAACCTCAGCGTCCTCCTCGCTGCGGGATCGTTTTCACCGGTGGCTCCGCCACAGGAGAAAACGCTGTCCTCGCGAGGAGAACGCTGAGAACCCGCGGGTGGTCCCGTTGCTCTGGTGGTCGCTGCTCAGCGGCTGCGCCGCTGACAGGAAAGAGGGAAGACGGTCGGCTCGGTCAGCGGGGGGTGACCAGGAGGGTCTGGGCGGAGCGGCCGACCGGGCCGGTTCCGTCGTGGACGGTGCTGGTGGCGAGGCCGCCGCCGTCCGGGCCGAGCGTGGTCTCCGCGTCCAGGCCGACCCACTCGCCGACCGGTTCCCGGTGCAGGTGCACCGTCAGGTCGGTGTTCGCGAACGACCACTCCGACATCCGCGCCCGCCGGGACACGCCGCTGGACGAGTCCACCACCGCGAACAACCGCTGCAGCGGGCTCGGTTCCTCCCCGGCCAGCAGCGGAATCCGCTGCCGCGCCCACACCCGCGCGCTGCCGAGCTCGGCGCCCGGACCCGCGCGCCACTCCATCGCCGCCGCGTAGCCGTGGTCCCAGCCGTCGATGCCCGGCACCTCCGGCCACGCCAGCGGATCGCCCAGCACCTCGTGCGCACCGCCCGCGACCGGCGTGCTGTCCCCGCGGACCATGCGCCACGCGCGAGCCGTCGCGCACACCCGCCCGCCCGCGGACAGCTCCGCCGACAGCAACTGCACCGAACGACCCGGGCGCAGCACCTCGGCGCGCACCGCCAGCTCGGCCACCGGCACCGGGCCCAGCACGTCCACCGCCACCCGGCGGATCGCCGTGCCCGGCGCGGGATCGCAGCGCTCCAGCTCGCGCACCAGCAGCGCCGACACCGGGCCGAAGTGCTGCGCCGCATCCGACCAGGGGCCCGCGGTGTGCTCGGTGGCGCGGAACCGGTCCGCGCCCAGCCGCTCGTAGAACACGGCCCGTTCGTCCACTGCGTCCTCCTCGATCACGGTTCGCCCTCGGCGAACGCTCAGTCCGTCCGGTCCAGCAAGGACTCCTGTCCCGGGTCGGGCTCCGGCCAGCCCGGGTAGGGCGGGGGAGTGCCGCCGAACTCCGGGCAGCGGGACTTGTGATCGCAGTAGTCGCACAGCTTGCTCGGGTTCGGGCGGAAGTCGCCGGTCCTCCCGGCGCGCAGGATCGCCTGCCAGATCGCCTCCAGCGTCCGCTCGAACCGGCGCAGCTCGGCCTCGTCCGGCGCGTAGGCCAGCGACTGCTTGTCCGACAGGTACATCAGCAGCAGCTGCTTCGGCACCTCACCGCGGGTGCGCCACAGCACCAGCGCGTAGAACTTCATCTGGAACATGGCCTTCGCCTCGCCGATCAGCCGAGGCGCCGCGCCCGTCTTGTAGTCGACCAGCCGGATCTCCCCGGTCGGCGCCACGTCCACCCGGTCGATGAACCCGCGCAGCAGCAGCCCCGACTCCAGCTCCGTCTCCACCCGCAGCTCGCAGGCCTCCGGCTCCAGGCGGCGCGGATCCTCCAGCTCGAAGTACGAATCGAGCAGCCGGGTCGCCGACCCCAACCAGGTGCGCAGCTGCGGGTCGTCCGGTCCGTCGAACAGCTCCGCCAGCTCCGGCTGCCCCGCGAGCAGGTCCTGCCAAGCCGGTTCCAGCAGGTCCCGGGCGTGCTCGGCGTCGCGCTGCTCGGTGGGCAGCGCGAACATCCGCTCCAGCACCGAGTGCACCACCGTGCCGCGCACCTGCGCCCGCGTCGGCGTCTCCGGCAGCCGGTCCACCGCGCGGAAGCGGTACAGCAGCGGGCACTGCTTGAAGTCACCCGCGCGCGACGGCGACAACGCCGGTCTGCGCCTCCCCGCGGGCAGGCTCGCCCCGTCCGACCCGCCCACGGCGGCGAGCTCCGATCGGGTGCCATCGCTGGTCCGGGCCGGTTCCACCATGCCCGCACCCTAGAACAGGGGTCCGACGGGATCGCGCACGCGTGGCGGATCACCGGCGCCTCACGGGTCCCGCTCTACCCTGTGGGCCATGTCCGCCAACACGGCCCGCGGCCGAGCCGCTCCACCGGACAACGGCCTGCTGCTGTGCCGGGTGGCCGGGGTGCCGGTGCTGCTGTCGCCGTCCTGGTGGGTGGGGGCCGCGTTCATCGTGCTGCTCTACACCCCGCTGGTCGGCCGCATCCTGCCCGCCGCGAGCGTGTGGACCTGCGCGTTCCTCGCCGCCGGGTGCACCGTGCTGCTGGCCGCCTCGGTGCTGCTGCACGAGCTCGGGCACTGCGTGGTGGCGATGCGGCTGGGTCTTCCGGTGCGGCGGATCCGGCTGTTCCTGCTCGGCGGCGTCTCCGAGATCAGCCGCGAGCCCGCGGCCCCCGCGCAGGAGGGCCTGGTGGCCGCCGCGGGGCCCGCCGTGTCGGTGTTGCTCGCCGCGGGCAGCGGACTCGGCTGGTACGCGATGGAACCCGGCGGGGCGATCTGGTTGCTCGTCGCGCAGACCTGCGTCGCCAACATCGCGGTCGCCGTGTTCAACCTGCTGCCCGGGCTGCCGCTGGACGGCGGGCGGATGCTGCGCTCCCTGCTGTGGGCGGTCACCGGGCGCAGGCAGCTCGGCACCACCGCGGGGGTCGTCGGCGCCGGGCTCGTCGCCGCCGGACTGCTGGTGTGGGCGCTGCTCGGGCTGCTGCAGGACGTGGACGACCAGTGGCTGCGGCTGCTGGCCTGCGTGTTCATGGTGTGGTTCGTCATCGCGGGCGCCACCGCCGAGCACGCCGCCGAACAGCGCAAGAGCCGGCCGGTGCGGTTCTCGCTGGCCGAGCTGATGCGCCCCGTGCTGCAACTGCCCGCCGAGAGCCCCGTCGGCGACGCGCTGGTCGCCGCCGCCGGGCGCGGGGTGGTGCTGGTGCGCGCCGACGGCGTCGCGGTGGGCCTGCTCGACCAGTCCGCCGCCGAACGCCTCGCGACCCGCGCGCCCCGCGACCCCGCCGAGCACGCCGCCGAACCCGTCGGCCCGGACACCATCCTGCTGGAGGGAGAGCCGGGGGAGGACGTGCTCGAACGGGTGCGTACCGTACTGGCCTGGCAGTTCCTCGTCATCGACACCGAAGGCAGGCCCTGCGGGGTGCTGCGCCGGGAGGACCTGCGCAGCGCGCTCCGCTCCCGCGCCCGCGAACGGTGAGCACCGGCGGGAACCGCCCGGACCCTCTGCGACGATGGTCCGCCGAACCCGCCGAGCCGCGGCACCCCCGCTCACTCCCGTGACGTCCCGCGCCGGCGGCCCTTGCCGAACGCGCACTTGGAGGAACGAAGCACGTGAGCACCGTCAGCGGTGAGTTCCAGCCCGGCGACCGGGTCCAGCTGACCGATCCGAAGGGCAGGCACTACACCGTCGTCCTCGAGACCGGCGGCGAGTACCACACCCACCGGGGCGCACTGGCGCACGACGACCTCATCGGCAGCCCCGAGGGCTCGGTGGTCACCTCGGCGGGCGGCACCTCGTTCCTGGCGGTGCGGCCGCTGCTGGCCGACTACGTGCTGTCCATGCCGCGCGGCGCGCAGGTCATCTACCCGAAGGACGCCGCGCAGATCCTGATGTGGGGCGACATCCGCCCCGGCGCGCGGGTGCTCGAAGCGGGCGCCGGTTCCGGTGCGCTGAGCTGCTCGCTGCTGCGCGCCGTCGGCGAGCAGGGCAGCGTCGTCTCCTACGAGGTGCGGGAGGACCACGCCGAGCACGCCGAGCGCAACGTGCGGAAGTTCTTCGGCGAGGTCCCGGAGAACTGGACGCTGCGCGTCGCCGACCTCGCCGACTACGACGAGGGCCAGGTCGACCGGGTCGTGCTGGACATGCTCTCGCCGTGGGACGTGCTGGACACCGTCTTCCAGAACCTGGTGCCGGGCGGCGTCCTGGTGGTCTACGTGGCGACCACGACGCAGCTGTCCAAGGTCACCGAGGCCATCCGCGAGCAGCAGTGCTGGACCGAGCCGCAGGCGTGGGAGACGCTGATCCGGCCGTGGCACGTGGTCGGCCTGGCGGTGCGCCCCGAGCACCGGATGGTCGCGCACACCGCGTTCCTGCTGGTCACGCGGCGGCTCGCGGACGGCGTGACGCCGCCGCGCCCGCAGCGCCGCCCCAGCAAGGGCTGAGCGGGGTCCGGTGGCACCGCGACCCCCGCGGTGCCACCGGCCACCTCACTGCCCGAGCTTGCAGATCTTCCAGGCACCGTCCTCGACGGTGAGCACGATCGTCTGGTCGACGGGCATCGTGGCGCCGCCCAGCGTGTAGTCGCCGTTGAGCTTCGCCCGCGCCTGCTCGCCCTGCGCGGTCACCTGCCCCAGCTCCACCTGGAACCGCCCGCTGGAGAGCTGCTGGAACTGCTGGTCCAGCTCTGCGCGGTTGGACTGGCACAGCTGCGGTCCGAGCGCGGCGAAGTCGCCCGCGTTCACCTTGTCGACGAGTTCCTGCGCGGCGGGCCGGGGCTCGCCCGGGCCGCCGCTGCCGCCGAACAGGAAGAGGCCGCCGACGACGGCCCCGGCGACGACGACCACGCCGACCCCGCCGAGGATCCACGGCAGCGGGGACCGGCCCCGCTCGTCCTCGTCGTCCTCGATCTCGGCGGGCTGCTGGGTCCAGGCGCCCGCGCCGAACTCGCCGCCCCAGTTCGGGGCGGGGGCGATCGACCCGTACTGGTCCTGGAACTGCCCGAACTGCGGGTCGAGGTGGGCCTGGCCGAACGCGGGCTGCTGGCCGGGCTGGGGCTGCCCGAACGGGTCCTGCCCGGGCGCGGCCGGGAAGGGCTGCTGGCCCGGTTGTGCCGGAACCCCGGCGATGGGGCCCTGCGGCCAGCCCGCGTGCTGGTTCGCGTAGAACGCGGGCTGCTGCTGCGGAGGTGGGGTGCCCTGGGTTGCCGCGCCGTCCGCCTGGTTCCCGGCGGGCTGCGGGTCCCACCCGCCCGGGCCGGGCTGTTGCGGCGGATAGGTCATGGGATGTTCCTCCCCCAAGGTCTGTGCTTAGGCCGCACGGAGGTGCGGTCGCCGTCTTCTCGGCGCGCGTAAGTAGACCAGAGCGTTATCCGGCGCATGTCAGGAGTAGACCTTTCCGATCCGTACGCCCGGGGTGTCCCTCACCGGGTGAGATGCCCGACATGAGGATCTGGCCGGAGCACGTTTCGACTGCGGAAACCCCGCGTTGTTCCAAATGATGGGAGAAGTCGGACACGCCCGTCCGCAACGACACCCGGTTGTCAGCCCACCGACACCCGGATGCCGACGTTCGGCACCGAACGCGGTGGCGGAGCGGAAAACCCGTGGTCGTGCGCCCGGTCACGCGACCACCGAAACCGGGTGGTGCCACCGAATGGACCATGATCGTGGACGCACCGTGTTCACCGTCCACTCCCACCACGCCCGGGCCGGGTCGTCGACGACGCGCGAATCATGGGTATTCGCCGATTTTTGTGGCAGGCTGGCGCATCCGGCGGGCCAATCACGACGCCGCTGTCGTCGGTGATCGCCGGTACCGTGGTGGTACGAGCACGGGAGGAGGGTGCCGATATGCAGCACGACCGTCCCGGCAGCCGGCCTGAGGAGGGCGGCGAGCAGCAGCCCGGCGGGCAAGCCGAGCTCAACAGCCAGATTCGTCTGCTCCAAGACGAAGTGGCGTTGCTGCGCCGAAAGCTCAACGAGTCGCCCCAACAGGCCCGGTTGCTGGAGAAGCGGCTGGCCGAGGCATCCGAGCGGGTGAGCCAGCTCACCGAACGGAACGCCAAACTCACCGAGACCCTGAAGGAAGCGCGCGGCCAGCTCACGGCCCTGCGCGAGGAGGTCGACCGCCTAGCCCAGCCACCCAGCGGATACGGGACCTTCCTGTGCCGCTACGAGGACGGCACGGTCGACGTGTTCACCTCCGGCCGCAAGATGCGGGTCGCCGTCTCGCCCAACGTCGAGCTCGACGAGCTCGGTCTCGGGCAGTCGGTCCGGCTCAACGAGGCGCTGACCGTCGTGGAGGCGGGCGCCTTCGAGCAGATCGGCGAGGTGTGCACCTTCCGGGAGATCCTGCCCCCGAGCCTCACCGACACCGCGGGCACCCACCGCGCCCTGGTGCTGGGCCACACCGACGAGGAACGCGTCGTGTGGCTGACCGACCCGCTGGTGGAGGCCGGGCTCAAGTCCGGTGACTCCGTGCTGGTCGACAGCAAGGCGGGCTACGCCTACGACACGGTGCCGAAGGCCGAGGTCGAGGACCTCGTGCTCGAAGAGGTCCCGGACGTGGGGTACCTGGACATCGGCGGTCTGGGCAGCCAGATCGAGCAGATCCGGGACGCCGTGGAGCTGCCGTTCCTGCACTCCGACCTCTACGTGCAGTACCAGCTGCAACCGCCGAAGGGCGTGCTGCTCTACGGCCCGCCCGGGTGCGGGAAGACGCTCATCGCGAAGGCGGTGGCGAACTCGCTGGCCAAGAAGGTCGCCGCGGCGCGCGGGGATGACGACGGGCAGGCGAAGTCCTACTTCCTGAACATCAAGGGCCCCGAGCTGCTGAACAAGTTCGTGGGCGAGACCGAGCGGCACATCCGGCTCATCTTCCAGCGCGCCAGGGAGAAGGCCTCCGAAGGCACCCCGGTGATCGTGTTCTTCGACGAGATGGACTCGATCTTCCGCACCCGCGGCAGCGGCGTGTCCTCGGACGTGGAGACCACGATCGTGCCGCAACTGCTCTCGGAGATCGACGGCGTCGAGGGCCTGGAGAACGTCATCGTCATCGGCGCCTCCAACCGCGAGGACATGATCGACCCGGCGATCCTGCGACCCGGCAGGCTCGACGTGAAGATCAAGATCGAGCGGCCGGACGCCGAGTCCGCGAAGGACATCTTCTCCAAGTACCTCACCGAGGCGCTGCCGGTCCACGAGGAGGACCTGCTCGAGTTCGGCGGGGACAAGGCCGCCTGCATCGACGCGATGATCCAGACGACCGTCGAGCGGATGTACGCCGAGACCGACGAGAACCGGTTCCTGGAGGTCACCTACGCCAACGGGGACAAGGAAGTCCTGTACTTCAAGGACTTCAACTCCGGCGCGATGATCCAGAACATCGTGGACCGCTCCAAGAAGGCCGCGATCAAGTCGGTGCTCGACACCGGGCAACCGGGCCTGCGGGTGCAGCACCTGCAGGACGCGATCATCGACGAGTTCGCCGAGAACGAGGACCTGCCCAACACGACCAATCCGGACGACTGGGCGCGGATCTCGGGCAAGAAGGGCGAGCGGATCGTCTACATCCGGACCCTGGTCAGCGGCAAGAACCAGGAATCCGGCCGGGCGATCGACACGGCCACCAACACCGGCCAGTACCTCTGAGCCAGCACGGGAGCGGCCCCGCCGGAACCATCGGCGGGGCCGCTTCTCGTTGCGCCACCGCGGTTTCCGCCCCGGTGGAGTGGTGCCCGAGTGTCGATCCCGACGGGCAGCGATTAGGTTTTCAGGCATGATCTCCACGTCTGCGGGCCGGTTCGGACTCGGGCTGGCCGCGCTCGGCCGCCCCGCCTACATCAACGTCGGCCGCAGCGACGCGCTGCCCGCGCACCGGACCGCCGAAGCGATGCGGGTGCACACCGCCCAGGTGCTCGACGCGGCCTTCGCGCGCGGCATCCGGTGGGTGGACGCGGCCCGCTCCTACGGCTCGGCGGAGGAGTTCCTCGCCGGCTGGCTCGCCGAACGCGGCCACGGCGACGTCACCGTCTCCAGCAAGTGGGGCTACGCCTACGTCGCCGAGTGGCGCATCGAGACCGAGGTGCACGAGGTCAAGGAGCACTCGGTGGAACGCCTCCGCGAGCAGTGGGCGCAGAGCCGCGCGCTGCTCGGCGACCGGGTCGACCTGTACCAGGTGCACTCGCTCACCCCGGAGAGCCCGCTGTTCGACGACCTGGCGCTGCAGCACGAGCTGGCCCGGCTCCGCGACTCCGGGGTGCGGCTCGGGTTCTCCACCAGCGGTGCCGCGCAGGCCGATGCCGTCGAGCGGGCCTGGGAGCTGGAGATCGGCGGGGCACAGCTGTTCAGCGCCGTGCAGTCCACCTGGAACTCGCTGGAGCCCTCGGCTGGGCGGGCGCTGACCGAGGTGCACCACGGTGGCTGGCGGGTGCTGGTGAAGGAGTCCCTCGCCAACGGCAGGCTCGCGGTGGACCCGCCGGAACTGCTGGCCAGGGTCGCGCGGCGGCACGGCACCACGCCCGACGCGGTGGCTCTGGCGCACGCGCTCGCCCAGCCGTGGGCGGACGTGGTGCTCGTCGGGCCCGCCGACGTGGCGCAGCTGGACTCGAACCTGGCGGCGGCCGACGTGCGGCTCGACGCGACCGACCTGGGCGAGCTCGCCGCGCTGGCCAGGGATCCCGCCACCTACTGGGGCGAGCGCGCGTCGATGCCCTGGCACTGACCCCGCCAGCCGTCAGGCCTCCTGCCGGGTGAACCACTCGTGGATGAACTGCCTGCTGTCGGCGGCGAACGACCAGCCCGGGTCCGCCAGGCGGGCGCGCAGCTCGTCCAGCGGCATCCACCAGCCGTCGGCGACCTCCTCCGGCTGGTGCACCACCGGCCCGTCCCAGCGCACCTCGTAGACGAAGCCGTGGTGGCGCACCGAGCCGTCCTGGAACACCGAGCGGAACAGGAACCGCAGCGGCACGCCCCGGACGCCCAGCTCCTCCGCCAATTCCCGCTCGGCGCCCACCGCCGGCTCCTCGCCCGCGGCGACCACCCCGCCCGCGAAGCAGTCGTGCGCGCCCGGGTTGACGTCCTTGTGCTCGGTGCGCCGGTGCACGTAGACCGATCCGCCGTCGACCGAGCGCACCAGGATCGAAGTGGCCGCGTGCCACAACCCGTCCCGCCGCATCCGCCAGCGCGGCGCGGACCCCGCGACCCGGCCCGACTCGTCGTACACCGCCACCTGTTCGTCCTGAGCTCCCACGCCCGCATCCTCGCAGAGATCATCCGGTGGAAACCCGGAACGCGGTTCCCGGGACCACTCGGCAGGCGGAACCGGCACCGCCGGAAACTCTGCTTCCCGGCCCGGAACCCGTAGGCTTCCAGGTATGCGGCGGATCATGGGAACCGAAGTGGAGTACGGCATCGTCGTGCCCGGCGATTCGACGGCGAACCCGGTGCTGACCTCCACGCACATCGTGCTCGCCTACGCGGCCGCGGCCGACATCCCGCGCGCCCGCCGTGCGCGGTGGGACTACGAGGTGGAGTCACCGCTGCGGGACGCGCGGGGCTTCGACCTGGGCGCCTCGGCGCCGCAGAACAACGGCAACGACAGCGACGACCTCGGCGCGGCCAACGTCATCCTCACCAACGGCGCCCGGCTCTACGTCGACCACGCCCACCCCGAGTACTCGGCCCCCGAGGTCACCAACCCGCGTGACGCCGTCATCTGGGACAAGGCGGGCGAACGGGTGATGGAGGAGGCCGCGATCAAGGCGGCCAGCGTGCCCGGCACCGCGCAGATGCAGCTGTACAAGAACAACGTCGACGGCAAGGGCGCCAGCTACGGCACCCACGAGAACTACCTGATGGCCAGGGACACCCCGTTCACCGCGGTGATCGCCGGGCTCACCCCGTTCTTCGCGTCCCGCCAGGTGATGTGCGGGTCCGGGCGCGTCGGGCTCGGGCAGGCGGGGGAGAAACCGGGCTTCCAGCTCTCCCAGCGCTCGGACTACATCGAGGTCGAGGTCGGCCTGGAGACCACGCTCAAGCGCGGCATCATCAACACCCGCGACGAGCCGCACGCCGACGCCGACAAGTACCGCAGGCTGCACGTCATCATCGGCGACGCGAACCTCGCCGAGACCTCCACGTACCTGAAGGTCGGCGCCTCCGCGCTGGTGCTGGACATGATCGAGGCCGGCGAGCGCTTCGACGACCTCAAGCTGGCCGACCCGGTGCAGGCGGTGCACCTGATCAGCCACGACCCGACGCTGCGCCAGATCGTGGAACTCGCCGACGGCCGCCGGTTCACCGGCCTCGACCTGCAGCGCGAGTACCACGACCGGGCGGCGCGGCACGTGGCCGAGCACGGCGGCGACCAGGCCGCCAAGGACGTGCTGGCCACCTGGGGCGAGGTGCTGGACCTGCTCGGCGGGGACCCGATGGACTGCGCGGACCGGCTCGACTGGCCCGCGAAGCTGCGGTTGCTGGAGAACTACCGGGAGCGCGGCAACCTCGGCTGGGCCTCGCCGAAGCTGCACATGATCGACCTGCAGTACTCCGACGTGCGGCTGGACAAGGGCCTGTACAACCGGCTGGTGGCCCGCGGCTCGATGCGCAGGCTCGTCACCGAGGACGAGGTGCGCGCCGCCGTCACCAGCCCGCCGGAGGACACCCGGGCCTACTTCCGGGGACGCTGCCTGGAGCGCTACCCGGCCGCGGTCGCCGCCGCCTCCTGGGACTCGGTCATCTTCGACCTGGGCCGGGAATCCCTGGTGCGCATCCCCACCCTGGAACCGCTGCGCGGCACCCGCGCCCACGTGGGCGAGCTGCTCGACGCCGCCACCAGCGCCGAGGAACTGGTGGACTCGCTGACTCGCGGCTGACCACGATCCGGAACACCCGGTCCGCCCGCCGCGAAAGATCGCAAGAATGCCCGCTCGGATGTGGGCGAACAGGGGTTCCGCTAGGTACTGTTCCTCACAGGATGCCCTTTGTTCGACGACCGTTCGACCAGCCCGGCATCCGACGGACAAGCACCGGGAGGGCGAGATGTCCCAGGAAAAGGTCCAGCGGCCCGACGGCGGCGACGGCGACGAGGAATCGGGTCCCGAAGCAGCCGGCCAGGAACGTCGCGAGAAGCTCGGCGAAGACGTCGACGCCATCCTGGACGAGATCGACGACGTCCTCGAGGAGAACGCCGAGGACTTCGTCCGCGCCTACGTCCAGAAGGGCGGCCAGTAGGCACCGACACCGCGCGGCCGCCGGGACCCTCGCCCGGCGGCCCTCCGCCACGCGGACGGCCGTGATCTTCGCCGTCGCGGGCGATCTTGATTAGAGTTGCGGTACGGCCCAGATCAACCGGCCTCGCCGTCGCGGCGGCGGGGCAGTCCTTCGAAGCAGGAGACGATGTCGCCGATGGAATCCAGCGCGGCTCGGAACTTTCCGGGTCAGGCCCTGCCCGCTGCCTACCTCACCTCCGGATCCTCATCGTTCACCGACTTCCTCCAGGTCACCGCGCCCGAGCTGCTGCCGGGCAACCGGGACGTCCCGCAGGGCGTCGTCGAGGCGCCGCACGGCACCACCATCGTCGCGCTGACCTTCCGCGGCGGCGTGCTGCTGGCCGGTGACCGCCGCGCCACCATGGGCAACCTCATCGCCCAGCGGGACATGGACAAGCTCTACGTCACCGACTCCTACTCCGCGGTGGGAATCGCGGGTACCGCGGGCATCGCGCTGGAGATGGTGCGGCTGTACGCGATCGAGCTGGAGCACTACGAGAAGCTCGAAGGCGTGCCGCTGTCCCTGGACGGCAAGGCGAACAAGCTCGCCACCATGCTGCGCGGCAACCTGCAGGGCGCGATGGCGGGTCTGGCGGTGCTCCCGCTGTTCGCCGGGTTCGACACCGCGGCCGAGGATCCGGACCGGGCGGGCCGGATCATCTCCTACGACATCACCGGCGGGCGCTACGCCGAATCCGGTGGCTACCACGCGGTCGGCTCCGGTTCGGTGTTCGCGAAGTCGGCGCTGAAGAAGCGGCACGACCCGGACGCCGACGTGGACTCGGCGGTGCGCAACGCGGTCGAATCCCTCTACGACGCCGCCGACGACGACACCGCCACCGGCGGCCCGGACGTGTCCCGGCGGATCTACCCGACCGTCGTGACCATCACGGCCGAGGAGGGTGCGGTCCGGCTCGACGAGCAGCAGTCCGCCGCCATCGCCGAAGAGGTCGTGCAGGGCAGGCGCGAGAACCCGGGCGGCTGACGCCGCATTCCCCCGACGATGCCGTTCCCCGCCGAGCGGGGCTGCCGAACGATTCGATCCAGGAGTGCACAGCCGTGACGATGCCGTTCTACACCTCCCCCGAACAGCTGATGCGGGAGCGTTCCGAGCTGGCCCGCAAGGGCATCGCCCGGGGACGCAGCGTGGTGGTGCTCAAGTACGCGGGAGGCGTGCTGTTCGTGGCGGAGAACCCCTCCACCACGCTGCACAAGGTCTCCGAGATCTACGACCGGCTCGGCTTCGCCGCGGTCGGCCGCTACAGCGAGTTCGAGAGCCTGCGGGTGGCGGGGGTGCGCATCGCGGACTTCCGCGGCTATTCCTACGACCGGCGGGACGTCACCGGGCGGTCGCTGGCCAACACCTACGCCCAGCACCTGGGCGCGATCTTCACCGAGCAGATCAAGCCGTTCGAGGTGGAGATCTGCGTCGCCGAGGTCGGGCAGACCGCCGAGACCGACCAGCTCTACCGGCTCACCTACGACGGTTCGATCGTGGACGAGCCGCAGTTCGTGGTGATGGGCGGGCAGGCCGACACGATCAACTCGGCGATGAAGGATTCGTTCGAGGACGGCATGGAGCTGGGCCCGGCGGTGGAGCTGTCGGTGCAGGCGCTCGCGGCCAGCGGGGAGAGCACCCGCGAGCTCGGCGCCAAGCAGCTGGAGGTCGCCGTGCTGGAGCGGTCCCGGCCGCACCGCACGTTCCGGCGCATCGCGGGCGCGGCGCTGGAAGCACTGCTGCCGAAGCCCGCCGCCGAGTCCGAGAGCTCCGAGGAGTCCGCGGACTCCGGCGACGGCGGGAACGGCTCCGCGAACGGGAAGTAGCCCGCTCAGCGGTCGACCAGCACGAGCTTGCCGACGTGCCGCCGCGAGGCCAGCTCGGCCTGCGCCCGGTGCACGTCGGCGAGCTCGTACGTCCCGGCGATGACCGGGCGGACCGCGCCGTCGCGGGCGATCTCGGCGAGCTGCCGGAAGTGCGCCGGGGTGTGCATGCTCGATCCGACGAGCGCGATGTTGTGCAGGTACAGCCGGCGCACGTCGAGCTCCACCAGCGGGCCGGCGAGCGCCCCCGCCACGACCCACCGGCCGCCGTCGCGCACCGCGGACAGGCCGTCCGGGATGTTCTGACCCGCGGCTACGTCGAGGACCACGTCGACCCGGCCCGCTCCGACGGCGTCCCAGGGCCGTTCGGCGCGGTCGACGACCTCGGTGGCGCCCGCCGCGCGTACCGCGGCGAGCTTGCCCGCGCTGCTGATCGCGAGCACCTCCGCGCCACGGGCCGCGGCCAGCTGCACCAGCGCCAGCCCCACCCCGCCGGAAGCCCCGGTCACCGCGACGGTGTGCCCGTCGCGCACGTCGCCGCGTTCGAGCATGCCCAGCGCGGTGCCGTAGGCGGTGGGGAAGCAGGCGAGCTCGGCGTCGTCCAGCGGTGATCCGCTCATGTCGTGCGCCCGGTCGGCGCGCGCGGTGACGTACCGGGCGTAGCCGCCGTCGCGTTCGCTGCCGAGCAGCCCCACCGGGTTCGCGTCCTCGCCTTCGCCGTCGTAGATCGCGGGGTCGAGCAGCACGCGGGTGCCGCGCAGAGCCGGATCGGCGCCGGGACCGACGTCGACGACGGTGCCCGCGACGTCCGCGCCCTGGATGCGGGGGAAGTCGACGGGGCCGCGCCAGCCCGCGCGGGCGTCGGGGTCTCCGGGCCTGCCGTAGGCGCCTTCGCGGGTCCACAGGTCGGTGTTGTTCAGCGCGGCCGCGCCCACCCGGACCAGGACTTCGCCGGGGGCGGGCGTCGGCACCGGGACGTCGGCGAGCTGCAGGACCTCGGGTCCGCCGTGGCCGGTGAGGCGGGCTGCGGGCATGGTGCCGGGAACGGTCATCGGGGGCCTCCGCACGCTAGTACACTGATCTGTGAAGTCGGCCGCGAGCGTAAGGTATACCGATCGGTGAACACAATGCCGCTGGATCCGCAGACCCTCACCCCCGGCGCGCGGCGCATCCTCGACGCGGCGGCCGCCCTGTTCTACGAGCTCGGCATCACCGCCGTCGGCGTGGACCTGATCGCCGAGCGCTCCGGGGTGACCAAGCGGACCCTCTACGACCGGTTCGGTTCCAAGGACGTCCTGGTCGCCACCTACCTCGCCGAACGCGACCAGCGGTGGCGCGCCGAGGTCACCGCCGCCCTGGAGCGCCCGGGGCTGTCCGCGCTGGACCGGGTGACCGCGCCGTTCGACGCGCTCGCCGCGTGGACGGCGCAGCACTCGCGGGGCTGCGCCTTCATCAACGCGCTCGCCGAGCTGCCCGACGGCGGGCACCCGGCCCGCGAGGTCGCCGCGGACGAGAAGCGGTGGCTGCTGGCGCTGTTCGAGCGGCTGGCGGCCGAGGCGGGCCTCGCCGACGCCGCGCCGCTCGCCGGCGAACTGCTGTGCCTGCACGAAGGGGCGCTCGTGGTGGGCTCGGTCCTGCCCGGCGACGCCATCGGCGACGCGGGACGAGCGGCCCGCGCGCTCATCGCGGCCAGGGCGTGGTCGGGCTGACCGGGTCGGGCTCGGTTCCGGTCCAGCTCGTGTCGGGCTCGGTTCCCGTGTCGGGTCGGGGTCGTTTTCGGTGGAGCTGGTGGGTGGTCGGACTCGTGCCGGGGCGGGCCGGTGGCCGATCGGGCTCTCGCCGGGTCGGACTCGTGCCGGGGCGGGCCGGTGGCCGATCGGGCTCTCGCCGGGTCGGGCTCCTGCCGGGGCGAGCCGGTGGGTGATCGGGCTCGTGCCGGTGCCCGATCAGGCCCGCGCTAGTCGAGCTCGCGCCGGTACACGCTCAGCATCTGGTCGTGCGCGGTGAACGCGAACCGGTTGCCCGGCGTCCCGATCTCCCCGTCGGTGGCCACCGCCACCGCGGGACCCCGCACCACCACGTCCAGGAACCGGTGCTCCTGCTCCACGTAGGTGCGGCTGCGGTGCAGCGCACCGGTCATCGCCGCCAGCACGAACCGCGGCCGGGACCAGCGGACGTCGGCGCGCACGTAGCGGACGTCGAGCCGCCCGTTGTCCAGGCGTGGCCGCCACGAGGGCGCGAACCCGCGCGGCGCGTACGAACCGTTGCCCGCGAACAGGATCCAGACCTGCCGCCGCACGCCGTTGAGCTCCACGTCCAGCGGGCTCGACTCGTAGAGCACCCGAGCCAGCGCCAACGCACCCGCGGGCCACTTGCCCCAGCGCCCGGCCCACTGCTCGCGGAACCGCACCAGGTCCGGGTAGCCGCCGATGCTGGCGGTGTTGAGGAACCAGCGCGTCGGCCGGGCGTCGACGGTCACCCCGCCCAGGTCGACGCGCACCGCCGTGCCCTGCTCCACCGCGTCGGCCACCGAATCGGAGTCGGACACCCCGGCGTCCCTGGCGAAGTGGTTCAACGTGCCCGCCGAGAGCACCGCGAGCGGAATGCCCCTGGTGGTGGCGAGGGCCGCGACCGCGGCCACCGTGCCGTCGCCGCCCGCGACGCCCAGCGCGCGGATGGTGCCGCCCTCCTGGTCCAGCCGGTCGGCGAGGTCCGCGACCACGTCGCGACCCGGCTCCGCGAGCACCACCTTCGCCGCGGGCCAGCGGGTGCTCACCCACTGCTCCGGGTCGAAGGTGCCGTCCCCGGAACCGGGGTTGACCAGCACCAGCACGCCTTCGCCGTCGTGTAACGCGGGCACGTCCGCCGGGTGGCGGACCGCGGCGGGCTCGTCCGGGCGGACCGGCCACCAGCGCCGCGTCGCCCACGCCAGGCCCGCGCCGATCGCGGCGCCGCACACCACGTCGCTGGGCCAGTGCACCCCGGTGTGCACCCGGGAGTAGCCGACGGCCGCGGCGAGCGGGGCCACGGCCAGCCCGAGCGCGGGCGATTCCATCCCCACCGCGGTGGCGAACGCGGCCGCGGAGGCGGCGTGCCCGGACGGGAACGACGAGGAGCTCGGCGGATCGCTGAGCCTGCGGTGCCGCGGCACCAGCCGCGCGGCCGGCCGTCGGCGCGGGAACAGCGGCTTGCCCAGCAGGTTCGTCGCCGCGCTGGACGCCGCGATCGCCGCGAGACCGCGCAGGGCGGCCCGCCGCGGCGTCCCCTTGCGAACGGCCAGCCCGGCGGCGACCGAGAGCCACAGCGCGCTGTGGTTGGCCGCCGTGCTCAGGGCTTTCAACCCCGGATCGGCGGCGGTGCGGGGGAGGGCGGCACTGCGCCGGGCCAGGTCGCGGTCCACCGCGTCCACCTTGCGGGTGATCTTGGGAAGCCACGTCTGCACGTCCCGCACGCTACCGATGCCCGAACGGCGGACCGCCGACGGCCGTCGCAGCGCCTACTGTGGAGACATGCAGCGGCGGATCTTCGGCATCGAAACCGAGTTCGGGGTCACCTGCACGTTCCACGGGCAGCGGCGGCTCTCCCCGGACGAGGTGGCCAGGTACCTGTTCCGGCGGGTCGTGTCGTGGGGACGTTCCTCGAACGTGTTCCTGCGCAACGGCGCCCGCCTCTACCTCGACGTCGGCTCGCACCCGGAGTACGCGACCGCCGAGTGCGACGACCTGACCCAGCTGGTCACCCACGACAAGGCGGGCGAGCGGATCCTGGAGGACCTGCTCGTCGACGCCGAACGCCGCTTGGCCGACGAGGGCATCGGCGGGGACATCTTCCTGTTCAAGAACAACACCGACTCGGCGGGCAACTCCTACGGCTGCCACGAGAACTACCTGGTCGGGCGGTCCGGCGAGTTCTCCCGGATCGCCGACGTGCTGCTGCCGTTCCTGGTGACCCGGCAGCTGATCTGCGGGGCGGGCAAGGTGCTGCAGACCCCGCGCGGCGCGGTGTACTGCCTCTCGCAGCGCGCCGAGCACATCTGGGAGGGCGTCTCCTCCGCCACCACCCGGTCCAGACCGATCATCAACACGCGGGACGAGCCGCACGCGGACGCCGAGCGCTACCGCAGGCTGCACGTGATCGTGGGCGACTCGAACATGTCCGAGGTGACCACGCTGCTCAAGGTGGGTACCGCGCACCTGGTGCTGGAGATGATCGAGAGCGGCGTGCAGTTCCGGGACTTCAGCCTGGACAACCCGATCCGCGCGATCCGCGAGATCAGCCACGACCTCACCGGCAGGCGGACGGTCCGGCTGGCAGGCGGGCGGGAGGCCTCGGCGCTGGACATCCAGCGCGAGTACCACAGCCGGGCGGTGGACCACGTGGCGCGCCGCGGCTCCGACCCGATGTCCGAGCGGATCCTGGACCTGTGGGGCCGGGCGCTGGACGCGGTGGAATCGCAGGACTACTCGTCGATCGACCGCGAGGTGGACTGGGCGATCAAGCTGCGGCTGCTGGAGCGCTACCGCAGCAAGCACGGGCTGGAGCTGTCCAGCCCCCGCATCGCGCAGCTCGACCTCGCCTACCACGACATCCGGCGCGGCCGGGGCCTGTTCGACATGCTGCAGCGCAAGGACCTGGTCGACCGCGCCACCGAGGACGGGGAGATCGAGGCCGCGAAGGACACCCCGCCGCAGAGCACGCGGGCGAAGCTGCGCGGGGACTTCATCGCCGCCGCGCAGGCCGCCGGGCGCGACTTCACCGTCGACTGGGTGCACCTGAAGCTGAACGACCAGGCGCAGCGCACCGTGCTGTGCAAGGACCCGTTCCGCGCGGTGGACGAGCGGGTGGAGCGGCTGATCGGGTCGTTGTAGCGGGTCGTCGCGGCGGGGGCCACACGATGCGGTGAAGCGGCACCCGAGATCGCCTATTCGAACACGGGTTCGGATAAGGTGATCTCAGTGTCGCCTCACCGGAAGGATCCCGCCATGATCACTCAGCCGAAGTTCGCGGTGCTCCACGTCGCCGACCAGGAGCGGGCGCTGGAGTTCTTCGCCGAGACCCTCGGGTTCGAGGTGCTCACCGATGCGCCGTACGGCGACGGTGACCGGTGGCTCGAGGTGCGGCCACCAGGGGCGCGGACGTACCTGGTGCTCGCCGCCGGAGATCCGGAGCTCGTCGCTCGCATCCGGGAGCAGCGCGGGCCGATGAGCACGGTGTGGTTCGACGCCGACGACCTCGACGCGACCTTCGCGGAGCTCAGCGCGAAGGGCGTGCCGTTCCCGGTCGAGCCGCAGGCCGCGCCGTGGGACCCCGGTGGGACGACGCGGTGGGCGCAGTTCGCCGATCCGGAGGGGAACCTGTACGGGGTCAGCGCCCAGGACTAGCGCGCGAGCGGTGGTGGCGACCGGTGCCTGAACCGGTGTCCGAGTCGATGGGTGAGTCGGTGCGCGTGCTCGGCGCGGCGCCGGTCAGCGCAGCGGGTGCTGGCCGGTGGGGCGGATGAGCAGTTCGTTGACGTCCACGGTGGCGGGCTGGTTCAGCGCGTAGAGCGCCGCCTCGGCGATGTCGGTGGCGTGCAGCTTGGGGCGGTCGGCCTGCTCCGGGGTGTTCATCCCGGTCTCCACCAGGCCGGGCTGCAGCAGCGTGACGCGCACGCCGGTGCCGACGCACTCCGCGCGGATGTTCTGCGCCATGCCGGTCACCGCCCACTTGGTGGCGGAGTAGAGGTTCCCGGGCCGGATGCCGCGCCCCGCCGCGGATCCGGTCAGCAGCAGGTGTCCGCGGGTGCGCACCAGCGCCGGGAGCGTCGCGCGGGCGGTGAGCGCCGTGCCGTGGACGTTGGTGAGCACCATGTCCCGCCAGTCCGCGGGATCCGCGCCGTCGGTGCCGAGGAACGAGGTGGCGACGCTGCGGCCCGCGTTGGCGAACGCCGCGTCGAGCCTGCCGAAGTGCTGCTCGACCTGCGTCACGGCGTCGCTGAGCTCGGTCCAGTCGGTGACGTCGCAGGGCACGGCCAGTGCGCGGGGTTCTCCGGTGCGCCCCGCATCGGCGTCCAGCTCGCGGACCAGCTCGGCGAGCGAGTCCGCGGAGCGGGAGAGCAGGGCGAGCCGGTAGCCGGCGCGGGCCGCGGCTCGTGCGGTGGCGGCGCCGATCCCGCGGGAGGCGCCGGTGATGAGCAGGACCGGGTCGGACGTGTCCGCAGGCGCTGGCATGACCGCAGTCTAGGAGCGGAGGAGGTGTGATGAACGACTTCACGGCCACGACACCTTCAGTGTCGAATGAAATCAATGCGGCGGCGGTGCGGCGCGCGTGGCGGGCGAAAGGGCACGTCCACCGCGGCCGAGGACGCGGCCCGCCAGGGATCCGCGTGCCCGAAAGACCTGATCAACTGCGATGGAGCTAGAGTTTCAAAGTGGCCACTGCGCGTGCTGAACGCTTGGTGAACCTGGTGCTGTGCCTGCTCTCGACACGCCAGTACCTGACGGCGGAGCGAATCAGGGGGATTGTTCCGGGTTACACCGACGCGCCCAATGACGAGGCGTTCTTCCGGACCTTCGAGCGCGACAAGTCCGAACTGCGGGACCTGGGTGTGCCGTTGGAGACCGGCCGGAACTCGGCGTTCGACGCCGCCGACGGCTACCGGATCGCCCGGCGGGACTACGAACTCGGCGACATCGGGCTCGAACCGGACGAGGCGGCGGCCGTGGCGCTGGCGCTGCGGCTGTGGGATTCGCCGGAGCTCACCGGCGCGGCCCGGGGCGCGCTGCTGAAGCTGCGGGCCGCAGGGGTGGACGTCGACGACCGGGCCGCGGGCACCATCGAACCGAAGGTCCGCACCAGCGAGCCCGCGTTCCCCGCGCTGCTCGCCGCCGTGCAGGCCGGCCGGGTGGTCACCTTCGACTACCGGCGGCCCAACGAGGCGCTGGCGCAGCTGCGCACCGTGGAACCGTGGGGCGTGGTGGCCTGGCGGGGGCGCTGGTACCTGGTCGGGCACGACCGGGACCGGCGGGCGCCGCGCTGCTTCCGGCTGTCCCGCGTGCAGGGCGACCCGAAGGCGCAGGGCCGGGCGGGCGCGGTGAGCAGGCCGCCGGACGTCGACCTGCTGTCGATGGTGGCCGGGGAGCAGCGGGACGCGCCGCCGAGCACGCCGGTGCGGCTGTGGGTCGTGCCGGGGCGCGCGCAGGGCCTGCGCCGCCAGGCATCGGTGGTGGACTCGATGCGGCTGGACGGCATCGAGGGCGACGTGCTGGAGCTGGACCTGTCGTACCCGGACTTCGCGGCCTCCTGGATCGCGGGCTACGGGCCGGACGTGGTGGTGCTGGAGCCGGACGTGCTGCGGAAATCGGTGCACGAAGCGCACCTGGGTGCCGCGGCCGCGGCTGCGGCCGGAAGCGACGAAGCAGGGGAGGTGCGCCGATGACGGCCGGGGCGACGCAGCGGTTGCCGCGACTGCTGGCACTGGTGCCGTACCTGCTGAGCAGGCCGGGCATCCCGGTCGCCGATGCGGCCGCCGACTTCGGGGTCGGGGAGCAGCAGCTGCGGCGGGACCTGGAGCTGCTGTGGATGTGCGGTCTGCCGGGGTACGGGCCGGGCGACCTGATCGACCTGTCCTTCGAAGGCGAGACGATCACCGTCACCTACGACGCGGGGATGCGCCGCCCGCTGCAGATGACGGCCTCGGAAGCGACCTCGCTGCTGGTGGCGTTGCGCGCGCTCGCCGACACCCCGGGCATCGCCGACACCGAGGCGGTGCAGCGGGCGCTGTCGAAGGTCGAGGAGGCCGTCGGCCAAGCCGGTCCGACCGGGGTCGTGGTCGGGCTGTCCGGCCGGGAAGGCCCCATCGCGCCCGGGGTGCAGGACGCCGTGCAGCGTGCCGTGACCGAACACCGCGCGCTGCGGATGCGGTACTACACCGCGTCCCGGGACGAGATCAGCGAACGCACCGTGGACCCGATGCGGCTGGTGATCGTCGACGGCCGCAGCTACTTGGAAGCCTGGTGCCGCTCGGCGGTGGCGGTCCGCCGCTTCCGGCTGGACCGCATCGACGCCGCCGAGGTGCTCGACGAGCCGGCCCGGCCGCCGTGGGACGCCGAACCCACCGACTTCTCCGCCGGGCTGTTCCGCCCGATGCCGGACCAGCCGAGCGCGCTGCTGGAGCTGGACCCGGACGCCCGCTGGGTCAGCGAGTACTACCCGGTGGACGAGCTCACCGAGCTGTCGGAAGGCCGGATCCGCGTGCGGATGCGGTACTCGGACCGCTCGTGGATGGTGCGGCTCGTGCTGGGGCTCGGCGGTCAGGGACGCGTGGTCGAGCCGCGCGACCTCGCCGAGGACGTGCGCAAGCGCGCCGAGGAGGCGCTCGCACGGGTGCGGCACCTGTCCGCGCACTGACCGCAGCGGCCCGGCCGGTACCCGGCCTCGCTTCCGGCGAGCATCCGCTCGTCGCCGTCGCCGTCGCCGTCGCCGTCGCCGTCGCCGTCGGTGTCCGGCTCCGTGGTCGGTGGGCTCCTGCACGTCGCGGTCGGTGGACGGCGTGGTGCCGCGCGGGTTCCGGTCCGGGCTTCGGGCGGCGTCGCTCGGCGATCTCCGGTTCGGGCTTCGGGCGGGTGCGTCGTGGGGCGGGTCCCGCTCCTCGTGGGCCGTGCCTGGGGCGGCCCCGCCGGTCGTCCGGGGGCGCCGGATGCGCTTCCGGGCCGCGCCGGGTTCGTCGCGAGGCCGGCGCCGGGCTCGGCGGAACGACCACCGCTCGCCCGGCCACGCCGCTGCGGGGGCGGCCGTCCCGCGCGCTACGGTGATCCGGTGCCGTACGTGTGGAGTCTTGTGCTGTTCGTGGTGGGAGTGCTGCTCCTGCTCGCCTTGCTGATCAGGTTCTTCGTGCTGCTCCGGAGGGTGCGCGCGGTGCAACGCGAAGTGACGGAGGACGTGGCGAACCGGTCGGGTCTGCTGAAAGCACGAGTCGCGGGGCTCCAGGTGGTGCTCGCAGAGCGGCGTAAAGGTGCCACGTGACGGCCTATGAGAGCGTCATCCGCCCGCGTACCATTGCGGTCGCAGGAAGCCCCGAGAAAGGTGTGCACTGATGGGTTTGCCAGGTGGGTGGGAACTCGTACTCATCGTCGCTGTGCTGGTGTTGCTGTTCGGTGCCACCAAGCTGCCGCAGATGGCGCGTTCGCTCGGCCAGTCCGCGCGCGTGTTCAAGGCCGAAGCGCGCGGCATGAAGGAAGACGAAGCCGCTGCCAAGCGCGACAAGGAGGCCTCCTCCGAACCGCAGCAGCTCACCACCGGTGAGCCGAGCGCGCCGGTGACCGCGACCAACGCGGAAGAGGCGCCGCGCAAAGAGAACAAGAACTGATCGGAGACGGAACGCACGGTGAGTTCAAACCCGTTGCGCCGTTTGAACCCGTGGCGCAGTGACCGCCGCCGTTGGGGGCGCAGGCACAACCCCGACGGCACCATGACCCTCATCGATCACCTCTACGAATTGAGGTATCGACTCGGTTGGGCGGCATTCGGCATTCTGGTCGGCGCGATCCTCGGCTTCATCTGGTTCTCGCACGAGATCTTCGGCCTGCCGAAGCTCAGCGATATCTTGATCCACCCGTATTGCCAGTTGCCGGCAGACGTGCGCTTCAGCCCGAACGGCGAGTGCCAGCTGTTGCAGACGAAGGCGTTCGAAGTCTTCATGCTGCAGTTGAAGGTCGGCATCGCGGTGGGCTCGTTGCTGTTCAGCCCGCTGTGGCTGTACCAGGTGTGGGCGTTCATCACGCCGGGCCTGCACGCGAACGAGCGGAAGTTCGCCCGCACGTTCGTGAGCATCGCGAGCCTGCTGTTCGTCGCGGGCGGGGTGCTGGCCTACTTCGTGGTCCCCGAGGGCCTGGCCTTCATGACCGGCTTCGGCGGCGGCGCGTTCTTCACCGCGCTGACCGGTGGCGAGTACATCAACTTCGTGCTGCTGATGCTGCTGATGTTCGGCATCAGCTTCGAGATGCCGCTGGTGCTGGTGATGCTGAACCGGGCCGGCGTGGTCAGCTACGCGAAGCTGAAGAGCTGGTGGCGGGGCATCGTGTTCGGCCTGTTCGTGCTGGCCGCCGTCGCCACCCCGGGGCAGGACCCGTTCTCGATGCTGGCGCTGGCCGCGTGCCTGGTGGTGCTGTTCGTGATCGCCTTGGTGATCTGCCGGGCGCAGGACCGCTCGAAGGCGCGGAAGCTCGCCGGGCAGGGCATGGAGGGCGTCGGGCTCGACGAGGCCTCGAAGATCGATCATCAGCCGTCGAAGCTGGACACCACCGCGTCGCAAGCGCCGGTCGGCAGCAACGACGACGCCACGTAGCACGGCGGACGACATTCCGGTGCTCTTCGTCGGCGCGCCTCCCGCGGCGCTGCGGGATTCGGGCCTGGAGTCGGTGGACGACGAGCTGCTGGGCAACGTGCTGGGCCCCGGCGGGAATCCGGCCCGGGTGGCGGCGTT